>JBATTM010000426.1:0-2001 GCA_049670545.1 Polyangiales bacterium | reverse complement strand
ACCTACGCGTCCCTCGCTGCGTCTCCGCTGACGCCGGTTCGCCTGGTGGGCGTGGTCGGGAACGACTTTTCGCGGGACGCGGTCGACATGCTCCGCAACCGAGGCATCGACACGACCGGCCTCGAGGTCGCGCCCGGAGACACGTTCCACTGGGAAGGGCGCTACTCCGACGATCTCACGTCGCGAGAGACGATCAAGACCGACTTGAACGTGTTGGCAGATTTCGAACCGAAGATTCCAGAATCATTCCGCGACTCGGAGTTCGTCATGCTTGGCAACATCGCGCCAGAGCTACAGCTACACGTCCTCGAGCAAGTGCGCGCGCCTCGGCTCGTCGTGGCGGACACCATGAACTTTTGGATCGAGACCGCACTCGGCGCCCTCAAGGAACTGATGTCTCGCGTCGACATCCTGGTCATCAATGAGGAGGAAGCCCGCCAGCTCTCGGGCTTCCATCACCCGCTCGCGGTCGCGGAGGGCCTGCGAGCCCTCGGGCCGGACACCGTCATCATCAAACGCGGCGAGTACGGCGCCCTTCTCTTCGTCGAAGAGGAAATCTTCTGCGCCCCCGCCTACCCGTTGAAGAACGTGGCCGACCCGACCGGTGCAGGTGACTCGTTCGCAGGTGGGTTCCTCGGATACCTCGCCCAAACCGAGAGGCATGACCTTCGCCAAGCGGTGATGTACGGGTCGGCGGCCGCGTCGTTCTGCGTGCAAGACGTGGGCATCGAGGCCCTTCGCACCCTCACCCGCGAAGACATCGATGGGCGCATTCACGAGTTTCGCGAACTCACCAGGTTCTGAAGCACGTCGCACGGCTCGCTTGGTCCCCGTTTTCTTGACCGGACCCCCGCGATCTCGACACTCGGGCTTGGAAGGAACGCCCATGAACGTAGACGAGCTCAAAGGAACCCTGCGCGGCCTCGTGCGGAAGACGATCGAGACGCGATTCAGCGGTGCGAACTACGCGTCGTTGGCCCAGGCTCGAGGATACGCGGACGGCTACATGCGTGCCCTCCTCGACGCGGAGCTGGTCGACCAGAAGCAGCTCCTCGAACTCGTGAACCGCGAGCGTCGGCGCTTCGTTGACGAGGCCAACAAGATCGACGACGAGCGCGCGGCGTAGCCAGCGTTACTCGCAAGCGGGGCCGATGTCCGACGCCTCGTCTTGGCAGTCCAAGATGTCTGCCTCGGTAAGAGAGTCGAAGTCACACGTCCCGAGACAAGCGATCGTGACGTTGATCGCATTGACGCATCCAACGCCAACCATCCCAATCTGCTCCTCGCATGTCGAGATGCAATCCGAACCAGGGTCAGGCACCCCCAGCTCGGCGAAGCACTGGTCCGGAAGGCCGCACAGATCGTCGCAGGCCTGAAACTCGGAAGAGTCGCCGCACCCAGCGATCAGAACGACACAAAACAGCAATCTTCCTGCGGCAATCACCCTGCCAGGTTGCCGCCTTTGACCCCCTCCCCCCAAACTCCTGACTTTCGGTGCTTGACGCCCGAACCACTCTCGTACGAGAAAGACCGTTGCGGAGGACCTTGATGCGGTTTGGCTTGATTCATGTTCTGGTGGCGATTGCACTCGCGATGACGCTTGGGTGCGGCGACGACGCGGGTGGCGAGAACACGGGCGGAACAGGGGGCGCCGAAACATTCGATGCCTATCCCACCAACCTCTGCGTCGGCGAGAAACAGGCGGCTGCGGCCACATTCTGCCAACGCGGTTTCGAGGCGTGGGCCGAGTGGGAAGAGAATCAAGATGGGGACAGTCGCGATGCGGCAATCGCGGAGGCTGAGTCGACGCTTGCCGAGTCGTGGGGCGCCTCCGAGCGCGCGGCTGCAGAAGACGGAATCGACTGCGCGGATCTCGCGATGACCGCGAGCGAGGCGGCGAAGGCGATCGGAGGGCACCTCATGTCGTTCGCCAACACCGTGAACGATGGCCTCGATTTGGGATCTCGTAAGCAGACTGCATGTGGCGCTCGCACCCTCAGC
>JBATTM010000425.1:0-3156 GCA_049670545.1 Polyangiales bacterium | reverse complement strand
ATTCGGGCCAGTGGGGAGTTCGTGGTCGCGGACGCCTTGCAGCCGACGACCACCGCGACTTCGGTGCGAGTTCGCGAGGGTAAGACGCTTACCACCGACGGCCCTTTCGCAGAGACCAAGGAGCAGTTGGGGGGCTTTTACCTGGTCGAGGCTGAGGACCTCGACCGCGCGATCGCGATTGCGGCGCGAATTCCATCCGCGCGGGTCGGGACGATCGAAGTGAGGCCGATCTGGATCTATGAGTAGCGGCTTCGTGTAGGATTCGTGGCGTGTCGGTAACGGCTCACGATCGACTCGATCAGGTACTCAAGCGAGATCGCGCTCGGATTCTTTCGTCCTTGATACGCACTTGTGGAGGTGACTTCGATCTCGCGGAGGAAGCACTCCACGATGCGGTCGTCGCGGCTGCCACCCAATGGCCGCAACGAGGCGCGCCCGACTCACCCGACGCATGGCTCCTGCAAACCGCGCGTCACAAAGCGATCGACGCGATCCGGCGCCGCGCTCGCGGCCGAGAGAAGCTCGAGGAACTCGGCGTCGTTGCTGAACTCGACCACGAAGAACAGGAGTCGCAGCACATTCCCTACGACATGCTGCGGTTGATTTTCACCTGTTGCCACCCCGCGCTGAACGAGGGGGCACGACTTGCATTGACGCTCCGCGCGGTCGTCGGGTTGCCCACCCGCGAGATCGCGCGCGCGTTCCTGGTCACCGAGGAAACGATGGCGCAGCGATTGGTGCGCGCAAAGCGCAAGATTCGCGAGGCGCGCATTCCGTACCGAGTGCCCGAGCGCGCGGACATGCCCGAGAGGCTTCAAGCTGTGCTTCTGGTGATCTATCTGCTTTTCAACGAGGGTTACAGTGCGTCGAGTGGGGAGCACGTCGTTCGTGGCGAACTATGTAACCACGCGATCTACATTGGACGGGTGTTGGCCGACCTCATGCCCGACGAAGCCGAAGTGCTCGGGTTGCTGGCTCTGATGCTCCTGCAGGATTCACGGCGCGAGACCCGGATGAACGAGGCAGGCGACCTCGTGTTGCTTCACGAGCAGGACAGGACACGTTGGGACCGCAAGCAGATCGCCGACGGGCTTGCTCAATGTCAGGCTGCACATCGCGCCCGGGCGGTCGGGTCGTACGCGATTCAGGCTGCCATTGCGGCGGTCCATGCGGCGTCGCCCAGCGCAGAAGATACCGATTGGAAGACGATCGAGCGGCTTTACAAGAGATTGCTCGAAGCGCAGCCCACTCCCGTGGTGGCACTCAACCATGCGGTTGCGACCGCGATGGCCTACGGGCCCGAGGAGGGTCTCCGTCTGGTGAGCACCTTGGCTGACGACCTCGATGGCTATGGCCCGTTTCACGCCGCACGCGCCGATTTCTACCGATCGACCGCCCGGTGGGTCGAGGCCGCCCACGCCTATGAGCGTGCGCTCACGCTCGCAACCAACGGCCCTGAAAAGCGCTTCCTCCAGACGAGGCTCGACGAAGTCCAGCGACGGAACACAAACTGACAGACTCGTCGCGCGCGCCCGCGTTCGACTACGGCAAGATGTCTCTTTCGGTCCACCCGTCCACTCGTTGCACGGTCTGACTCGAACGCAGCTCTTCGTCGGAGTTCCATTCGCGTCTCGCCGCCGACGCCTTGTCGGTGAGTTTGCTTCGACGCGATCGCACCCATGCGGAGCAGTCATCGAGGTTGGGTCGAAACGGCGAGGACTCGAGGATCGAACCAGGAAACGCCTCCAAGGGTTGGTCGCCTTTGCGCACGATCGTCAGCTCGACGGGAGCCTTGCGGTCGACCCGCGGGCGCATTCGAATGACGTACGTATTCCCTGCGGTCGGCTTCACCTTCAGAAGCTGGACTTGCGGTTGCGCGACGCCGGTGACGATCAACAGCGTTTGAGTGGAGGGCCGGACGGGCACCACGATCTTCCAGCCGTTGCCGAGAACACCCACACACTCCCCGCGTTCGTTGACGATCGAGAACACGAGTTCCTCCGAGAGCCTCTTCCGGGGGCGGTCGAACACCAGCAACGCGCGGCCTTCGGGGGCCACGTACGGCGAAGCCTTTGGCGTGGTCGGAAAGTCCGCCTGGGCGACGCTCGACGCGACCAGGAAGAAGCAGAGTAGGCTTCCAGCTCGCATGGAACTGGCGGTATAGCGCCCACGCGAAACGCGACAACGCGCTGTTCTCGGCGGGGCGGAACGGTGGGAGCAGGCCAACCGAGGATGCCCGTCTCCAAAAAAGACAAATTTCCTATACTGTTTCGCCCGCGGATGCGGCATAGTATCGAACAAGCCGCCTGGCTGGATGGAAGGTGGGGTTGATCCACGAAGCTCGTCTTCGTGGGTCATCCGCTTTTAAGGCCGCGTGAGCCGACCCCAAACCAGCCCTGCGCCTTGGCCCTGGACCCGCGCCATCTTGATCCAGAGCAGCGTGAGGTGTTCGAGGTGTAGGCTCGAGGACAGGGGGCCCGCGTCGACCGGCTCGAATCCGAGGTCGCGACAGAAGCCGGATACGACTCGCTTCGCTTGATCGTCATCGCCTGCGATCAGCATCGCCGGTTGGAGGTCTCCATAGCCTGGGTACCTGCTGTCTCGAAGATTCTCGAAGCCGTAAATCGTGAACGCTTTGACGACCGCCACATCGGGAGCCGCGTCACGCACAACCTCTGCTCCTGATCGCTGACTGTCGAGCGCATGCTCGAGCCCCGGCCCCACCGGGTTGGTGCAGTCGACCAGGATCTTGTTCTCGAGAGGGCCGGCGCTCGTCAGCGCCGACTCGACTGCGGTGAAAGGCACCGCGAGGAACACGACGTCCGCACGAGATACTGCATCTCGGGTGGTCGCCGCGCTGAGCTTCGGCCATTGGGCCCTGGCGCGCTGGATCGTCTCCGAGTTCGGACTCTCCGCGGCCAACACGACATCGTGGCCTCGGTCCGCAAGCCTTCCGGCGATTGGACTGCCGACGTGTCCAGCCCCAATGACTGCGATACGCATGGGCGCGCCGGGGGCCGTCATCGACCTAGCGCCTCGATCACCAAGCGTGCGGTCTCCGTCCCCGAGTTCTGTTGTTGCCCCGTCACCAAGAGCCCATCCCGGACTGCGAACGGTGCAAAGGCCTCAGCAGTCGTGAAATCGGCGCCGAGCCTC
>JBATTM010000424.1:0-7383 GCA_049670545.1 Polyangiales bacterium | reverse complement strand
GCGAGATCGTGCCCGATCTCAACGACTACCCGTTCCCGGTCGACGGACCGATCGCCAACTGCCAGACCGTGTTCGACCGAGCCTCGATCGAGATTGCACGAGGATGCACGGAGGGGTGTCGGTTCTGCCAAGCAGGCATGATCTACCGCCCTGTGCGAGAGCGCGACCCGTCATCGATCGTCGACACGATGATGCGTTCCGTCGATGAGGCTGGCTACGATGAGGCCTCGCTCACGTCGCTCTCGACCGCCGACTACAGCGCGATCGCGCCACTCGTGCGGCGATCCGTCGAAGCGCTGGGCCCGAAGCAAGTGACCCTGAGCGTTTCGTCCCTACGCGCGTATGGCCTCGGCGAAGAGGTCCTCGACGACATGAAGACCCAGCGCGCCGGAGGCCTGACGTTCGCGCCTGAAGCGGGGAGCCAACGCATGCGCGACGTCGTCAACAAGAACGTGACCGACGCGCAGCTCATGGAGACCGCGGAGCGCGTCTTTTCGCGGGGCTGGAGCAAGATGAAGCTCTACTTCATGATCGGCCTGCCGACGGAAGAGGACGAAGACGTTCGCGATATCGCGCGCACTGGGGCGCGCGCGCTCGAGGTCGCTCGCCGCGTCCAAGGAAACCGCCGCGCGCGGGTTACCGTGAGCGTGTCGACCCACGTTCCGAAGCCACACACCCCATTTCAGTGGTGCGCCATGGACGCGCCCGATGAGATCAAGCGCAAGCAGGCCATGCTGCGCGACGAGGCCGACAACAGCCGGATTCAGTTGAAGATGCACGACTCGCGGGGATCGTGGCTCGAGGGACTGCTCGCACGCGGGGATCGCCGGTTCGGACAGGTGATTCTCGGCGCCTACGAGCGAGGCGCACGATTCGATTCCTGGGACGAGAAGCTAGACCTCGAAAGCTGGTCTGCAGCCATCGACGAGTCTGGTCTCGACCCCTCGGTTTTTCTCGGCACGATCCCGGTGGATGCACGCGTTCCGTGGGACCACATCGACGTCGGGCTCGAGCCCCATTTTCTGGCGCGAGAGTACCGGAAGGCCCTCCGACACCGGTTGAGCCCCCCGTGTGGCAAGACGATCGGCCACTTCGTGCATCACACCAACGTCGAAGACGCCGAGTCCGACAAGAAACGGCTGGTTTGCTACGACTGCGGTGTGGCATGCGACCTCACCAAGATGCGTGAGGAGCGCATCGATTTCCTGACGACCATCGATGCGCTCACCCCACGTCGGGCTCCCGTGATCGAGACCCCCGAACCAGAGCCGGTCGACCGCAGGCCGTACCACGGAGTCGACCAAGGGACCGTGAAGCGCGTCCGTCTCGGGTACCGCAAGCTCGGACGCGTAGCATACGCGTCCCACCTCGATCTGGTACGCAGCTTTCCGCGGATGCTTCGCCGCATCGGCCTTCCGCTCTACTACAGCGAGGGGTTCCGGCCGCTTCCAAAGCTCACGTTCGGCCCCGCGCTTCCGGTCGGTACAGCGAGCCTGTGCGAATACGTCGACATCAAGCTGAGAGGCGACGAGATGCCGTTGATTCCGGACCTGTGCGCAGCACTCAACGCTGTCGCCGTGGACGGCATCGAGTTTGTTGGCCACGTGGATCTCGGTCCGAACGACCCTGCACTCAATCGTGTTCTCGACGAGGCCACCTATGTGGCGGCGCTCTCCCGGAGCGACTTGCGTGACTTGGGGGTGCACGACGAATCAGCGCTCCGTGGCCTGCTTGCACAACCTCGCGAATCGCTGTCGGTTTGGCGAAACGTCAAGGGGATCGGCAAACGGGTCGATGTGGCCGCCGCGCTGGTCGACATCGCCGTCGGCCAAGGAGGAGACGATTTAGAGTGCGCAGGACTTGCGGGCGACCTCCTACCCGTCCGCATGGTCCTTCGCTTGCGCGGCAAGACGACACCGCGGCCATTCGAAGTCCTTCGGGCGTTCTCTGGGAGCGACTCGTTCGATACTCGTGTCGTGCGGACAGCGCTCTGCGCACGGCGCGCGCACGGGGCCGTCTCCCCGTTCGACCTCCCCAACCTCCGGGTCAAGCGGGAGGTGGAGGCCGCGGAATGAGCGACCGCTTCGATATCGTGCGGAGTTGGGTCCGGACCGCTGCCGACCGGGCCGTACGACGCGCGACCGGCACCCGCGTCGCTTCGGTGACCCGCAGGGCACTCGAGCGCCTGACCCAGCAACTCTGGCGTCTCAGCGATGATGCGCTGACCACGGCAGCAGCGCATGCTGAAGGGGTCGAGTCCGCGATGGTGGCCTGCAGGGGAGGCCGCATCTTCGTCGACGCGTCGCTGACGAGCGGGAGGGAGGTGCAGTTCAGCATCGCTCCGCAAGGGGTCCGTTTCGCACCTCGCGGGGCGAAGGAGATCTCGTTTGACGTCGAGCCCCCCGGCGTGTTTGATCACGCGATCGTGGGTGCGATCGCAGCGTCGATCGCACGCGCGACCTGGCCGATGATCTTGCCGCCCGATACGAGAGACGTCGGCTGCGCCATCGTCGAACGGGAGTCGGACAATCAGGTGCGCGTCGATCTCAGGACCGTGCCGGCCGTGCGGCGGTACGCGGCGCGCGGCACAGCCGCCATGATCTTCGACGTGCTCGAGCTCGAGTCGATCCGCGTGGAGTCCGGCGCGCTCGCGCTCAAGTTGAAACTGCCCCAGCTTGCGCCGTAGTCGACCGACCGATCTCCTCCCGCCAACGGCGCGAGAGCGCGACGCGAGCCTTGTACGCGTCGACATGGCGGGCGCGCTCCGCGGCGTCCCAACCGATGAGGGCAGCCAGTCGATCAGCCACCTTCTCGACGACCCCGAGGCCCTGGTCCGGGTCCCGATAGAACAACTGCGTGCGACGAATCATGACGTCGGCGACGCTTGCCGCGAGCTCTTCGTTCACCGCCCAGTCGATTTGCGCCACGATGTCGGGGCGCCCGTCGACGATCGGCTCGCACTGAGCGGCGTCGTCCACACACACCTTGGCTAGCTCGAGCGCACGCATGCCGTAGGTATCCGCCAGGTGTTTGCAGACCCGAGGCGTGAGCATCCCTCCGCCCATGCGGCCCACCTCCTCGGCCACCTCGTCGTGGTCGTCGTCTTCCGGCCATCCAAGCGCGCCAGGGAGTGGATGCTTCTCGGTCTCGGCGGGATGAAGGTTCGACGGAAGTCGATCGGTGAGCCGAAGCAGCTCAACTGCGGTATCCACTGCCTCCTTCGACATCTTCCGGTAGGTCGTGAGTTTCCCCCCGGCGATCGTGATGAGTCCATCCTCGCCAACGATCACCTGGTGTTCGCGGCTCACCCGCGTCTCCGACACCTCCCCGAGGTCGGGCTCCGGGGCGATCAGCGGCCGCAGGCCGGACCACGTGGAAATCACGTCCTCCCGGGTGAGCGGATGCGCGGGGAAGTAGTGGTTGGACGCCGCGATCAAGTAATCGATCTCAGCCAACGTCGCATGCTCTTCACCCGGCGCCCCATCATAGTCCGTGTCCGTCGTTCCCACGTACGTATGATCGCCCCACGGCAACGCGAATAGATTCTGTTCATCGGTCGGGTGGAAAAGGACGACTGCATGTTCGACCGGGAGCTTCTCCGCTTCGACGACCAGGTGAATCCCCTTGGTTGGGCGGAGAACCTTGCCGCCTCGCGGGCCACTCATCGCAAGAACTTCGTCCGTCCACGGGCCGGTCGCGTTGACCACAGCGTGCGCTCTGACTTCCTTCAGACTGCCATCGCGCCCGTTCTTCACGATGACACCAGAGACACGCCCGGAATCGTCCTTCATGAACGCGTCGACCCGCGCCCAACTGACAATTGTTGCTCCTTGGTTCGCCGCATCGAGCGCGGTCTCGAGCGTGAGCCGTGCGTCGTTGGTCGCGCAGTCGTAGTAGAGGGGCGCCCCTTGCAAGCCTTCGAGCTTCAGTGTGGGCTCGCGGTCCTTGACTTCCTTTGGCTTGAGAGTGCGGTGCTTCTTTGGCGACCGAAACAGAGAGAGGCCGTCGTAGAGCCACATCCCGGCACTTATCAGCCAGAGGTTCTTTCGCGCACCCTCGTACACGGGAAAGACGAACCCGAGTGGCTTCACGAGATGGGGGGCCATCTCCATGACGATGCGCCGCTCGCTGACCGACTCGAACACCATGCTGAAGTCGTAGCTCTCCAGGTATCTCAGCCCGCCATGGATGAGCTTGCTGGATCGCGAGCTGGTGCCGAACGCCAAGTCGTTCTGTTCGAAGAGCGCGACGCGGAGCCCGCGGCGAGCTGCATCTCTCGCGATGCCCGTGCCGGTGATGCCACCTCCAACCACGACAAGGTCCACCTCATCAGGGGTCTGACGCCACATGTCCTCGCGGGATGGCACTAGCGTTCCTCTGCGATTCGTTGGGAGACGAGGTACGAAACGACTCGTGTCGCCGCCTCGTCGACGCTGAGGGTTTCGGTGCGCAGGTGCACTTCCGGCGAAGTCGGTGCTTCGTACGGGGCGTCGAGGCCCGTGAAGTTCGAGATCTCGCCAGCTCGGGCTCGCTTGTACAGGCCCTTTGGGTCTCGCGCCTCGCAGATCTCCAGTGGCGTGTCGACGAACACTTCGACGAACTGCCCAGCGGGGAGCAACTCGCGGACGCGATCACGGTCTCGGCGATACGGCGAGATAAACGCCGACAACACCACCGCACCGGAATCTGCGAAGAGTCGCGACACTTCACCAATCCGTCGAATGTTTTCCTCGCGCTCTTCGGGAGAGAATCCGAGGTCGCTGTTCAACCCGTAGCGAATATTGTCCCCGTCGAGCACGTAGGCGAACACGTGGCGCTCGATGAGAAACCGCTCGACCCGATGTGCGATGGTGCTCTTGCCAGACCCCGACAGCCCGGTGAACCAGAGAACCGCCCCGCCATGGCCATGTGCTGCGCGTCGTGCGTCGTGGTCGACTTCGCCCATGTGCCAGGTGATGTTCTCGGATTTTGGACCACTCATCACGCTGAACATAGCCGGGCCTCTGAGCCGAGCAAGCTAGCGCGCGAGGGCCTGAGCGAGAGCCCGAACGGTAAGCGGCGAGGAGCCCTCGGCCTTGTTGTTCACCAGGACGTAGACCTCCATCTGCCGCGAGAGGGCCGCCTCGACGAGCTGCGCGACGTCTCTCCGCATCGCCGGTTGGGGTTCGACGATTCGGTCGAACGGAGCGTAGGCCTCTTTGAGGTCCGCGTACTTGGCGCCAGGTGGGAGAAGGAGCCTGACCACGCAAACCGAGCCGACCAAGAGCCCGTCGACCCCCATCTGCTTGGCGAGGCTCGGCATCCGAGACCAGTAGTTGAACACGTGCCCGGCGGCGTGATCGCGAAGTGTCTGCACGTAGCCCGTGGTCAGAAGGTTGCGGTCTCTCAACTCGACAGAGATGGGCAATTCGCGCGGGACCGCCGCGAGAAACCTGGAGAGCTTCTCGACGAACCAGTCCGGGTCGAGTGCCACGGGGGACGGTGCGATCTCGAGTATGAACGGCCCCATCGCACGCCCCAGCGTGCGCTGCACGGGGTCGAACACCTCGGCCCGAAAGAGGTCGGGGTTCAGGAAGTCTGGATTCGAACGCCCCGCGTCCGCTCCGTAGCGCGGGTGGCGCGGGTAGACGGGCATCGTCACTCGTTGCCAGACTTTCATCGCGCACTTGAAGCTCTCGGGCAGCTGCGCAGCGTAGAGCGCCAAGTCCGCCTCTGGGATCGGCGCGTAGTAGCTCCGATCGATCCCCACGGTGCGCATCAACGGGTGCGCCGCGTACTCCTCGAGAGACTCTCGAAGAAACGCGCGCTGGCTAGGGTAGCGTCGATGGTAGACGAGGCCTGCCCATCCTGGGAACGTCCAGCTCGAGGTTCCGAAGCGAAGCGAGGGAGGGAGCCGGTTCGCCAGTACAGAAAGCGCATCACGCTCGGAGGCGACTTCCAACACCGGGTCGTCGCCGGGCTCGTCGAAAAGTCCCAGCTGCGGCTCGTCCTTGCCGATCAGGGGATTTCGACGCGAACGTTTCACGGGTCACCGTAGCGGCGCACGGCGTTGTTGTGCTGCCGAAGCGTCCTGCTGAAGTGGTGACGCCCTGCCCCACGCGCCACGAAGTAATAGTAGTCGTGATCTTCGGGCTCGATGACGGACAGCAGGGCCGCTTTCCCCGGGTTGCTGATCGGCCCCGGGGGAAGGCCGCCATGACGATACGTGTTGTAGGGATTCTCCGGATCGTCCAGCATCGCCCGTGTGATCACACCCTCGAAATCGGCACACGACTTGGCCGCGTCGGGCTCCGCAATGCAGCCGTAGGACACGGTCGGATCGGCCTGTAGCCGCTTTCGGGGGAGAAAGGTCTTCGAGCGCAATCGGTTGCGAAATACGCCGGCAATTCGCGGACGCTCGCCGGCGACCGCGGCCTCCTTTTCGACGATGGAGGCGAGCGTCACGATGTCATGGGTCGTCCAATCCGAAACGCGCGCGAAAGACTCCGCGTGCTCTGCCTGCATCTCCTCGTAACGCCGGGTCCAGTTGGCCAACATGCGCTCGACCACCCTCCGAGGCTTGGTCTGGTCGTCGAACTCGTACGTGTCCGGAAAGAGATAGCCCTCCGCATTGTTGGCTTCGACGCCGTAGCTCGCCAACAATGACGAATCCTCGGTGGCGTCGAGAAAGTCGTCCGCACTGCACACGCCGAACTCCTCGAGGCGATTCGCGATATCGAATCGGTCGAACCCCTCGGGTATGGTGATGCGGACTTGGATGCGACCCAACTGGGTCGTGGCATGCCGGGCGACCTCCTCCGGAGTCATGGGCGTTCGAAGTCGGACCTTGCCCTGTCGGAGATGTCGGTCGAGCCCACGAAGACGCATGTAGAGCACCCAGACATCTTTGTGCACGATGATACCGGTCGCCGCGAGCTCGTCCGCGAGCGCCCCAAGCGTCATCCCTTCGGGAACTTCGAGGATGACCTCTTCGGGGCCATCCCTTGGGCCATCGCTGTCAGGATAGACGACGAACAGCCAGCCGAGCGCGAGAAGCATGGCCATGACCGCGACGAGAATCGCGACGCTCAGCAACCGCGCGAGGTTGCGAACCGGGCCCGCATCGATGCTTATCCGCTGGGGTCTTTCCAAGCTCCCCCCGTTTTGGCTTCTAAATAGCTCTGGAGCAAGATCGTGGCGGCGGACTGATCGACGACTTCTCGGCGCCGCGCACCGTGCCTGCCCATTTCCCGCAGTGAGCGCTCCGCCGCGACCGTCGTCATCCGCTCATCCCAATACACGACCTCCACCGCAAGCGCGATGCCAAGCGCGTCGCCGAACACCCTGGCCCGCCGCGCGGACTCGCCCTCGGACCCGTCGAGGCGAAGGGGCAGGCCCACCACC
>JBATTM010000423.1:0-3499 GCA_049670545.1 Polyangiales bacterium | reverse complement strand
CGCTATGCCTCCACCTACAATTCCTACCTTCGGTTTCCCCATCCTTGCGCCAACCCTTTCCTGCTCCTGGCTGCCGGCGCCCATAGCACGAGGATTGATGACCTACACCAACGCACATCTGACACTGGCAATGAGGGAGCACGTCTGATCCATTAAGGAAGTGGGCGGGGTGACACGAGCCATGGCGGTAGCCGGGATCTGGGCATGCTGCGCGTTGAGCGCGGGGTGTTTCGTGGATCGCTCGGGAATCGATCCCGCCGCGAGCGGAGACCCGCGGATCGCATGCTCAGTGGCTTGCGAGAACGGCGGCGTGTGTGTGGGCGACCAATGCTTCTGCGGGTCGATCGACTATGCCGGCGCGGCGTGCGAGGAGCGGATCGACGACTGCGAGCGTGTCGATTGTGGCGAAGGCACGTGCGTCGACGGGGTACGCAGCCACGTATGTGACTGCGACGAGAACTGGGCTCTTGGAAGCAATGGGCAATGTTCGGTCGAGGTCGTGAGCTGCGCGACCCCCAACGCATGCGTGGAAGGCAGTTGCGACGACACGTCTGGAAGTGTTGCCTGTGACTACGACCCCGGGTTCGAATGAAACAACTGCGCGGTTCCGATCAATTGTGGAAGTCCTCCGCCCGCACCCGCCAACGCAGCGGGTGGCGTGGTCAATGGAACGTTGTTCGGGGCGGTGGCCGTGTATGGCTGCCTCGCTGGTTTCGGACCCGGCTCCACCGGAATTCGGTGCCAACAAGATGGGTCTTGGGGGCCGTTGAATCTCACATGCGACCCCAACGGGTGCCCACTCCCCGACGACATCGACCATGGTTCGTTCTCCCTTTCCGATGGCATGAACTCGCAATCCATCGCCAGCTATGCGTGTGACCCACCGTACGTGCTCGACGGCAACGTGACGCGGGTCTGCGACGCCACCGGAGAATGGAGCGACGAGTCGCCAGCCTGCCGACTCGAGGGGAGCTGCACACCTGACCCTTGCAGCGGCGGCACGTGCGTCGAGTATGGTCAAGACCTCATGGAATGCGAGTGTCAGACCGGTTTCACGGGCCCGTACTGCAGCACCGACATCAACGAGTGCGACGGAGGAATCGGCCCGTGCTTCTTCATCGGGGCCTCTTCGTGCATCAATTTCATCGGCGGCTACTTCTGCAACTGTCGAACAGGCTGGTCCGGCGAGAACTGCGACGTCCAAGAACCGTAGCCGACGCGTATTCGGCATTGTCAGCTTTCGGAGAATCCGCCATGGTATCGCGTTCGTGCTCAACGACTGGGAAAATCTTCCAACAGAGGAGCTTCTCGACGTGCGCCTCAGCGAGCTCGGGTTGCGGCTCGACGACACGTGGCTCGAAGGCTGTGTCGACCGCCTTCGCGACGAGCTAGCCGAAGCGGGGCTGAAGCGTTTTCGGGTGCACGCCTGGCTGAGTGACGAGTGGTGTTGCCCAGACGGGGTTCCAGGGATCGGCGTCCCTTTCTACCTAGCGCACCCTCGCCTGATTCGGCTCGAGCGACAAATGATGTTCGAGGTCGAAGGAGGGACGCGCAGAGAATGCATGCAGCTTCTTCGTCACGAGGCGGGGCATGCGCTGCAGCACGCGTACAACCTCCAACGCCGCAAGCTCTGGCAGCGCGCGTTTGGCCGCGCATCCGAGCCGTACCCAGATTTCTATCGACCCAATCCTCTCAGCAAGGGCTTCGTCGAGCACCTCGGCGGCTGGTACGCCCAAGCGCACCCCGTCGAAGATTTCGCCGAAACATTCGCCGTGTGGCTCGCGCCGAGATCGAACTGGCAGACCCGCTACGAGACGTCACCGGCGCTCGAGAAACTCGAGTATGTCGACGATCTGGCCGTCGAACTCGGGGATAAGGCGCCCCCAGTCCGATCGCGCGCCAAGCCGTTTTCCCTGCCCCGCATGCGGTACACGCTGCGAAAACACTACGAGCGCCGACAGGAACACTACAGCCCTGGCTTCAGTGACGAGTACGACCGGGACCTCGGCAAGATCTTCAGCGACTCTCCCCGATACCGAAACAACGAAACAGCCGCCTCGTTTCTACGGCGGAACCGGCGCCAGATCCGAGAGCAGATCGCGCAGTTTACAGGTGAATACCAATTCACCGTCGATCAGGTGCTTCGTGATATCATCGGCCGGTGTCGCGAGCTTCGGCTTCGACTCACGAAGGCAGAGCGGCAAACCAAGCTTGACTTCGCGATCATGTTGACGGTGCACACAGTGCACCTCCTGCACCGACGGGACACATGGCATCCACTGTAAAACGAAGACGCATCATCGTTCTCGTGCACAGTAGCCTCATCCCGCCAGACGACATCAGCACCCTCAGCCCACAACAGATCGCCCCCTTCAAGACCGAACACGATGTGCGAGAAGGGCTTGTCGGCCTCGGGCATGAGGTTCGGCTGGTCGGGCTGAGCGACGAGTTGGCGCCTCTTCGGAGGGCCATCGAGGAGTTCAAGCCGCACGTCGTGTTCAACCTGCTCGAGGAGTTCGACGGGGAGGCGATCTTCGACGCGCACGTCGTTGGCTACCTCGAGCTCCAGCGGACCCCGTACACGGGGTGTAACCCACGCGGGCTCCTGCTTGCACGCGACAAGGCCCTCTCGAAGAAGGTGCTCACATACCATCGCATTCGAGTGCCGAGGTTTCGCGTGTTTCCGAGATACCGAAAGATTAGACGCCCGCGTGAACTCGAGTTCCCGTTGATCGTGAAGTCACTCATCGAGGAGGGAAGCTACGGGATCGCGCAGGCGTCGGTCGTCCACAACGACAAGACACTCGAGGACCGAGTCGCGTTCATTCACGAGAAGATCCTCACCGATGCCGTCGTGGAACAGTACCTTCCTGGCCGGGAGCTCTATGTGTCGGTTCTCGGCAACCACCGGCTGAACGTCTTGCCGACCTGGGAGATCTTCCTCGACAAGCTACCCGAGGATGCCGCGAAGATCGCAACACGAAAAGTGAAGTGGGACCAGGACTACCAGGAGAAGTACGGGGTGCGGCTCGGACGCGCGAAGGGGCTCTCAGAGGATCAGGAGCGAAAGATCCAGGCGTTGTCCCGGCGCATCTGCCGGCGTCTTGGAACGGATGGGACGGTTCGCATCGACTATCGACTCCATGAAGACGGTCAGCTGTACTTCCTCGAAGCCAACCCGAACCCAGACATCGGAGACGGCGACGAGTTCGCAAGTGCCGCCAAGGCCGCCGGTATCGCCTACCCGCACCTGCTGCAGAAGATCGTGAACCTCGGGATTCGCCGTGCGGAGCGCGGGTAGGCCGCGCCCGGTTACTCGACGGGGGCTTCGGAGAACGTGTCGTCGAGATACTTGCGGAAGCACTCGATCTCGTCGTCCGACCATGATGCGGCGCCGAGAGGCATCCGGGAACCCCCACCTGGGTTCGTCGTGAGCTTGGTCAGCAGATTGCTGCTGTCGGTGCAGCTCGGATCGACGAGCAATCCACCAAGCCCGGGT
>JBATTM010000422.1:0-6546 GCA_049670545.1 Polyangiales bacterium | reverse complement strand
GCTACGGGACATGCATTCCTTCATGCAGCGTCGACGGGCCCGCTATGGCCCCAGCTTCACGCACGGGTACTTTGGGTTCGTACCGTTCGCCGTAGGTGAGCCGGAGCTCGTGCGAGAGCTCTTGCTCGACCGGGAAACGAACTTCTCTAGCCGGATGGGGTGGGACTTCACGATCGGGGAACTGTTCGAGGGCGGCTTGATGCTGCGAGACTTCGACGATCACCGGGCGCAGCGAAACGTCATGCAGGGCGCGTTTCGACCGGCTGCGATGCGCGGCTACCTCGACATCATCAATCCCATCGTGGCGGACGCGCTCGACGAGCGCGAGTCCCTCAACAAGTATCGCTTCTATCCGACCGCAAAGCAGCTGGGCCTTCGAATCGCGGCGGAGCTCCTGCTCGGCGTATCGCTAGAGAAGAAAGAGGGCCGCCAACTCAGTGGTGCGTTCGTCAACGCGGTGCGTGCCGCAATCGCAATCGTGCGACGGCCGGTGCCCCCGTTAATCTACTGGCGTGGCATGCGCGGACGGGCGTTTCTCAAGAACTACTTCATCTCGCAAATCGAAGAGCGCCGGCGAAGCGAGAAACCCGACATGTTCTCCCAACTCTGTCGCTCGGTCGACGACCAAGGAAACCGACTGACCGACGACGAGATCGCGCAGCACATGATTTTCTTGGTTCTCGCGGCCCACGACACGACAGCAAGCGCGATTACGACCTCGGTCTGGGGGCTGGCGAGTCACCCGGAATGGCAGGACCGCGTGCGCGACGAAATCATGGGGCACGACAGTCCTGTGATGGAGTACGAAGTGCGAGACGATCTTGAACAAACCGAGTGGGTGTTCAAGGAGGCCATCCGAATGCAGCCGCCCGTGCCCTTCATGATGCGGCGTGCGGTGCGAGACACGCAACTCGGGCCCCATGCGTTGCCGAAGAATCTCGCAGTGGGTGCGGTATCACTCATCACGCACTACCTTCCCGACTGGTGGACTGAGCCCTCGCGGTTCGATCCTCTACGTTTCAGCCCAGAGCGCGTCGAACACAAGCAGCACCCGGGCCTCTACTATCCGTTCGGCGCAGGTGCGCACATGTGCCTCGGTGTGCACCTCGCGACGATGCAGGCGAAAGCCTTTCTGTACCAGTTTGTGCGTCGACAACGGGTGCGTCTGACGGACCGGCGTCCTACTCGATTTCAAGTGGTCCCGATCCCGCACCCGGTCGGCGGCCTGCCGATCGCGGTCGACCGAGTTGGGTAGCCGTAGGTTTCCGCAATCGGTATAGTCCGCCGTGGTGGCAATCACGTGAAACTCCATCGTCGAACGTTCACGAAGCTCAGTCTTCTTTCTGGTGCGGGCGCCCTGGTGCTCCCGGGGTGCGAAAGCGACAATGCAACCCCGGCAGAAGCAGCCCACCTCAGCCCGGGTGAGCGGGTGCTGTTTGAACGATTCGCGGAGGTGTACATCCCAACCGACGGCACCAACTTGCGGCCACTTTCGGAGGTTCCCTATCTCGACAACATCGATCGTGTGCTCGGCCACCTCGACGCGCCGACGCTCAATGAGGTCCACACGGGCATGAAACTGTTCGACTACGGCTCGATTCTCATTGGTTTTCACCTCTCACGCTTCGCCAACCTCAACCCGGAAGAGCGCGCGGAATACATCAACACCTGGGAATCCGGCGGCGAGACGCAACGGGCGGTCGTCGGCCTGATCAAGAAGCTCGTCGCGTTCGGCTATTGGCAGGACGTCGAGGCGGCACGACGAGTTGGCTACCAGGGCCCGGTCTCGGACGAGGCCAAGATCTTGAGCCTCGGCAATGCGCCCATGCCCGTCATTGCACCCGATCCTGGCACCGCGGACACGCCCACATGACCGGCTCGCCCAAGACGCAAGACCCGGTTCTGCCAGTCCTCCGTGTGCGCACTCCGGAAGACATCCCGTTCAGCGGAGCAACGCTCGAAGCCGACGTCCTCGTGATTGGATCGGGCGCGAGCGGTGCAGTCACCGCCTACGAGCTCAGTCGACGAGGCGCGAAGGTGCTCGTGATCGAGGCAGGCCCCTATGTGAAGTCAGCGGATTTCACGGAGAGACTAGTCGATTCGTTCGACAAGCTTTACGAAGACGGCGGCAATCAGGCGAACAAGAGCGGCGACATGGTTGTGCTTCAAGGCTCGTGCATTGGGGGGTCGACCGTCGTCAATGCCGCGGTGTGCTTTCGCGCGCCCGACGCGGTCCTGAGGAGCTGGGAACAAGACTTCGGGCTCGACAACCTCGACCCCGCCGCGCTCGCCCCCTATTTCGACGAGGTGGAGAAGAATCTCCATATCCATCCGAATGGTCCGCACGAGATCAACCTCAACGGACGCCTCATCGCGGATGGTGCCAAGAAGTTGGGCATCCCCACCGGCCCTGCGTCCCGAAACATCAAGCATTGTGCCCTGACGGGCCATTGCCTCTCTGGTTGCAAGACAGACCGCAAGCAGTCGATGCTCGTGAGCTACCTTCCGTGGGCGAGCGAGCTCGGCGCCACGATCTTGAGCGGGACACGAGCCGAGCGTTTCGAAGTTACCAACGGTCGCGTGACCGAAGTGCATGCGGTCGCAACCGCCGAAGACGGCACGTCTCGCCCCGTCGACGTAAAGGCTGGCGTCGTGGTGGTCGCAGCCGGCGCGATTCAGACCCCTCTCCTGTTCCAGAAGAACGCACTCGGAAACAGTAGCGGCCTCATCGGGCATAACTTCGCATGCCACCCATCAACCGCGATGATTGGCGAGCACAAGGACGACGTGTACGGTTGGCTGGGGGCGACGATTACGACCTACGCCGGCAACATCGCGGACCCACACGAGGGCAGCTACCTGCTCGAATCCGGCTTCCTCGGCCCACTCTCGATCACGACGGCGTCTGAAGGTGGCATCGGCCGCGAGTACACAGACTTCATTCAGAACAGCAAGAAGTTCCTCGCATCGGTGACGCTCATTCACGACCACAACGTAGGCAAAGTCTACTGGGAGGACGGCCGCAAACGCATCGACTACGATCTAGACGACCGCGACTTCCCGAGCCTTCAAGAAGCGTTCCGCGCGGCGGCCAACATCTACTTCGCAGCCGGCGCGGAACGCGTGTACCTCCCCACGACTCGTCGAACTGTGATCGAGGACGCCTCGGAAGTCGACGCCGTGGTGAACGGCCTTCAAAACGGAAAGCACCTCTACAAGTTCACGTCATACCATCCGCAGGGGACGATGCGGATGGGGCGCGACGCGAAGGCGAGTGTCGTGGGCGCGGATGGCAAGATGCACGATCTCGACAACGTGTACGTCGTCGACGCAAGCTTGTTTCCAACGAGCCTCTTGGTGAATCCACAGGAAACCGTCTACGCCATGGCGACGTACCTTGCAGAAGGTATCGCGGCGCGGGGCTGAGCCCGCGCCCTACGACCGGTCGGGTGGGAATGAGACTTCGCGTGGGGAGGAAGCCTCACGGGCGGCCTTGATGAAGGCTTCCACCAGAGCTGCGTCTTTGCGCCCTGGAGCCGACTCCACGCCGGAGGCCACATCGACCCGAAACGGACGAACCGCCTCGATCGCAGCCCGGACGTTTTCAGCGTTCAGGCCACCTGCCAACGTGAGTTTTCGGACCTTCGCAACCTCGGCCGCAATCGACCAGTCGAACGTGCGCCCGGTACCACCCGGAAGACCAGGAACACTTGCATCGAGCAAAAGTTGGTCGCCCGGGTAGGTTTGCGCGATGGCAATGGCAGAACCATCGCGAACCCCGATTGCCTTGTACGCGTTGGGCAAGAGGGCCGCGACGTCCGCAGGCGACTCGTCACCATGAAGCTGGGCCCATGCAATCCCGGTTTCCGTCATGATCTCGATGATCTGAGACGTCGTAAAATCGACGAAAACCCCGACCACTTGGGCCCGATGCCCAACGGCGCCCACGATGCGACGCGCGGTCTCGATATGCGTGTGCCGGGGTGAGTCGGGCCAGAAGTTGAGCCCGATCGCCTCAGCCCCGGCCTCGACGCAATGCACTGCGTCATTCGGCGTGGTGAGGCCACAGATCTTCACCCCTGTCATGCCCAACGATGGGCCGGAGTTCGCGCACCGTCCACCGGGCCGCACAGGGCTTGCAGATCGCGCCACGGCCCTAGAACCCGTCCCACTTGGCCCCAAACCATGGGCTTTTGGGGCGCTGCGGGACTAAACTCGACGATCGAGATGGAATCATCTGCTGCCGCGGGCGCGCAACCGAACCCGCGTGAAACTTTAGACTCTGTCGTGATTCGCTTTGCAGGCGACTCGGGCGACGGAATGCAACTGACGGGCGCTCAGTTCACGACGGCAACCTCCGTCGCGGGAAATGATCTCGCAACATTCCCCGACTTCCCTGCGGAGATCCGCGCACCCGCTGGAACCACGTACGGCGTGTCCGGCTTCCAGATCCATTTCGCGGCGCACGACATCCGAACCCCGGGTGACGCGCCCGACGTGTTGGTCGCGATGAACCCGGCCGCACTCAAAGTGAACACCGACATCCTGAAAGCCCGCGGGCTACTCGTGATCAACACGGGCGCGTTCACGAAGAACAACCTCGCGAAGGCCGGATACGAAGAGAACCCGCTCCACGATGGGTCGCTCGGCAAGTTCAGGGTGCTGGCAATCGACATCTCCAAGCTCACGCTCGATTCCGTCAAGGGAATGGGGCTCGGCTCCAAAGACGCCAACCGCTGCAAGAACATGTGGACTCTCGGGCTCATGTACTGGCTGTTCGGTCGCGAACGCGAAGCCACCATCGATTGGTTGAAGAAGAAGTTCGCGAAGAGCCCAAAGGTGGCTGAAGCCAACATCGCTGCCATGAACGCAGGGCACATCTACGGCGAGAACGCCGAGCTGCCGAACGGCATCGGCGCATATCAGGTTCCCGCAGCGCACTTGGAGCCTGGCGAGTACCGAAATATCAGCGGAAACGAGGCGACCGCATGGGGCCTCGTCACAGGTGCCAAACTCGCGGGGCTCGAGATCGTGTACGGTTCGTATCCGATCACGCCTGCGTCCAACCTCCTGCACAACCTCGCTCGGCTCAAGCAGTTCGGTGTGACCACCTTCCAGGCGGAAGACGAGATCGCGGCGGTGTCGGCAGCGGTCGGTGCAAGCTTCGGAGGCACGATCGGAATCACGGGGACCTCCGGTCCGGGTGTCGCGCTCAAGTCCGAGGCGATCGGGCTCGCGATTGCGACGGAGCTGCCCCTCATCGTCGTCGATGTACAGCGCGGAGGCCCGTCCACGGGGCTCCCCACGAAGACCGAGCAGTCGGACTTGTTTCAGGCAGTGTGGGGACGCAATGGCGACGCGCCTCTCGCCGTCCTTGCGGCCGCAACGCCAGGTGACTGCTTCTACATGGCAGTCGAAGCGGTGCGCATTGCGGTGAAGTACATGACTCCTGTCATGCTGCTCACCGATGGTTATCTCGCCAATGGCGCGGAGCCATGGCCGCTTCCCGACCTCGACGCGCTCGAGCCGTTTCCTGTTTCGTTCCATGAAGACCCAGAGACGTTCAAGCCGTTCGGGCGAGACAAAGGCACCCTCGCCCGCACCTGGGCGGTACCTGGAACGCCAGGGCTCGAGCACCGTATCGGCGGCATCGAGAAGCACGAAGACAGCGGGGTTATTTCATATGACCCGGAGAATCACCACATGATGACGAAGATCCGCGCTGCCAAGGTGCAACGGATTGCCAAAGACTTCCCCAAGGCGAGCGTCGACCAGGGCGACCCGAAAGGCGACATGCTCGTGGTCGGTTGGGGGTCGACCTACGGCGCCATCAGTCAATCGGTGCGTGCACTCCGAGAGCAAGGGCACCACGTGTCGCACCTTCATCTGCGCAACATCTGGCCTCTGCCCGAAGGCCTCGGCGACTTGCTTCGCTCGTTCGGAAGTGTGTTGGTGCCTGAACTCAACAACGGGCAACTCGTGAAACTCCTTCGCGCCGAGTATCTCGTCGACGCGGAGAGCATGACCAAAGTCGCGGGCCAACCGTTCCACATCAGCGAGCTCGTCGAGGCGGTACAAGACAGGTTGGATCGGAGTCTTCAATGAGCCCAAACCCGCCGAAGAAAGAATACACGCGAAAAGATTTCGCATCCGACCAAGAAGTACGGTGGTGCCCGGGCTGCGGCGACTACGCGATCCTGGCGGCGGTGCAGCGAACGCTCCCAGCGCTTGGGGCAACGCCCGAGAACACGGTGTTCGTCTCGGGCATCGGCTGCTCGAGCCGGTTCCCGTACTACATGAACACATACGGGTTCCACACGATTCATGGGCGCGCGCCGGCGATCGCGACAGGGTTGAAACTCGCGAACCCCGAGCTCGATATCTGGGTGATCACTGGCGACGGAGACGGACTCAGCATCGGCGGCAACCACCTGCTGCACGCGCTGCGGCGCAACGTCGACCTGCAGATCATGCTCTTCAACAATCAGATCTACGGGCTGACCAAAGGGCAATATTCGCCGACGTCCCAGGTTGGCAAAGTGACGC
>JBATTM010000421.1:0-1573 GCA_049670545.1 Polyangiales bacterium | reverse complement strand
GGGACAACGTGAAGATGAAGGTCAACCTCATCACCCCGGCGGCGATGGAAGAGAAACAACGATTCGCCATCCGTGAGGGCGGCCGCACCATCGGTGCTGGCGTCATCTCGAAGATTAACGAGTAACGAGCGCTCTCGATGCGGGGTTCCACCCTCGCGTTCGAGGGCATCCCAGATGGCGAAGAGAGCGTGAGCGACAAGAGGGTCAAGGTAGCGCTAGTCTGCGAGGAATGCGGGTCGCGCAACTATCAGACCACCAAGGCCCGCAAAATCGGTAGGCAAGAGCGACTTGCGCTGAGAAAATTTTGTCGTAACTGCAATCGGCATACGGAACACAAGGAATCGAAGTAAAGAGGAACGAACGACATGGGCGGTGGCCCAGAGAGAACGTGACCGGTGGGGTTGGTGCTCGATGGATCCCCCACACTATCTCCTAGGCCAGTAGCTCCAATTGGTAGAGCAGCGGATTCCAAATCCGCGGGTTGTGGGTTCGAATCCCTCCTGGCCTGCCGCGAGGAATCAAGACGATGGCGATCACGAAAGAACAAGACAAAGCGAGACCTACCGGGACGCTCGGCGTCGAGCGGTGGGTGCAATTCGCGTACTTCGGAGTGGCCATCACGCTTGCGTGGTTCCTGATCAAGAGTGCGACCGCGACCTGGACGTTGCTGGCCGATACCGTCAACTCGGTTCCGGAGCCCAACGCGACGGCGATCTCGGTCGGTGCGGGGCTCGTCGCGCTGATTGCCGGCGTGATCGCGTACCGTTCGGACAAGGTCCACACCTTCGTGACCGAAGTGTGTGTCGAACTGTCCAAGGTGACCTGGCCGACGCGCGGCGAGACCTGGTCGCAGACGATCGTGGTGTTGATCGTGTCCGTGATTGCGGCCGTGATTTTAGGGGTGTTCGATACTGTGTGGTCGCAGATTACCGACCTCATTTACGACGTGTGATCGCAATGAAGTGGTACGTGGTACAGGCCTACTCAGGCTACGAAAACAAGGTGAAGCTCTCCCTCGAGGAGCGCATCAAACAAGCGGGTATGGAGGGGCGCTTCGGCAATATCCTCATCCCGAAAGAGAACGTTCAGGAGAGCCGTGGTGGCAAGCGCCGCTTGAGTTCGCGGACGTTCTACCCTGGGTACATCTTCGTGCAGATGGATCTCAGCGATGAGACCTGGCACCTCATCAAGGACACACCGAAGGTCAACGGCTTCGTTGGGGGTCGTCACCCGTCGCCTGTTCCCTCCGGTGAGATCGCCGCGATCGAGCAACAGGTGGAAGAGGGCGCAGCCAAACCCAAGCCTCGCGTTCAGTTCGAAAAGGGCGACCACGTCCGCGTCACGGACGGCGCGTTCGCGAACTTCACGGGAACGATCGAGGAAGTGAACCACGAAAAGCACAAGGTACGCGTCCTCGTATCGATCTTCGGTCGCGCCACGCCCGTCGAGCTCGACTACATCCAGGTCGAGAAACCCAACTAGGTCCCGGGGGCGCTCAGGGGGGCCGGGGTGCTGGAAACGACGAAGGGTAGGAGTGGCCGGCGCGCGGATTACCTCCTCGCTCGCTCCGTGG
>JBATTM010000420.1:0-1558 GCA_049670545.1 Polyangiales bacterium | reverse complement strand
GGTGAACCGACTGGATCCCGCGCTCGTCGGGCTGTTCCTTGCCGAATTTACATTGGGTATGCCGCCCCTTGATTTCGATGCCGAGATTCTCGACGAGACCTCCGACTTCATACCGGCGCCGGGGTCGGACGTGAAGTTCACTCTCGCCGACTGGGAACTGCGGATTACCATCACCGCGAGCGGGACCATCTTGACGGTGTCCAAGAGCAGTTGCACCTTCGACAACCCCGGCACCATGCTCGAACCGGGCGCGGCGCCGGCCGATGGCGCGCCGATCAGCTGCCCTGTCAGAGTGGCACCTTAGGTGCCTGTCCCGAAGACACGGGGAGGCGCACTCTCGGCGCGCTTCGGGAGGATTTCTTCTGGTCTCTTAGGAGCCACGTGACGACGGGATGAGGTCGTCTGCATTGTGAACTCGCTTGACGGCGGGCACACTTTCGGTGCTCCATGGCGGTGCGCCCCGCCCGTGGCGCTGTTTGAGAGGTTGTCTATGCTACTTCGTTTCGTACTACCGTTGCTCGTCGTCGGTGTAGGGCTGACCCGTCCCGCGCATGCCCAACCCCCATACACTCTTTTCGAGTCCGACCCGGTGCGGCCGCTGGCGATGTCCGAGGATGGGGCGCGCCTGTACGCCCTCAACACCCCCGATGGCTACCTGGAGATCTATGACATCACTCCGGGGACCTTGGTACCTGTCGACGCCGTGCCGGTGGGGCTCGAGCCAGTGGCGATCGCCCTGCGCAATGATGGCGAAGCCTGGGTGGTCAACCACCTTTCGGATAGCATCTCGGTCGTCGATCTCCTTTCGTCGCCGCCACGCGTCGTGCGGACCCTGCTCGTAGGCGACGAGCCCCGGGACATCGTGTTCGCAGGCCCAGGCGGCGAGCGGGCTTTCATCGCAACGGCCCACCGCGGACAGAACAGCCCCTACCCTCAGGGAGACTTCGACCAAGAGGGCATTGGACGCGCCGACGTGTGGGTGTTCGATGCCAACAACCTCGGCACCGCGCTTGGTGGCACGCCGCTTACGATCGTCACTTTGTTCGGAGACAAACCGCGGGCGCTCGCAAGAACGCCCGATGGGTCTCGAGTGTTCGCCGCCGTGTTTCGTTCGGGCAATCGCACGACGACAGTGACCGAACGGATCGTCTGCAATGGGTCGGGTCCTTGCAGCGTCCGAGGAGTGCAATACCCGGGTGGCCTGCCGCTGCCGGACACGAACTTCCAGGGAATCCTCAGTCGAGAGTCGAGCCTTATCGTTGGCGTCAACCAAGTCACCGGCAATTGGGAAGACGAGCTCGGGCGAAACTGGAACAACGCGATTCGCTTCGACCTTCCGGACTCCGATGTGTTCGAGATCGACGCGAACGCGCCCGTGCCAGTGGAGGTCCGCTCGGTGTCGGGAGTTGGCACCATCCTCTTCAACATGATCGTGAACCCGGTGACTCAAAAACTCTACGTGACGAATACCGAGGCCAACAACAGGGTGCGGTTCGAGGGCCTCGGGGACTACGTCGCAAACCTGGGCCCCAAACCCTCGGGCGACCCACCATCGGTC
>JBATTM010000419.1:0-4449 GCA_049670545.1 Polyangiales bacterium | reverse complement strand
CCCGAGCAACCGATGACTACGCCCTCCACCGATCCCACCGCCTACAACACGGCCTTCAACGCGTGGGACCGAAACGACCTCGACCTACCACCGGCCGCGGTCACCGAGACCACGATCCAATCGCTCCCCGCGGCCCCGCGCGACCTCATCGCGCTCCTCGCCGAACCTCACCGTTCGTTCATCCGGGACGCTTGTGGGCCGACGTACGAGACGCTGACGTTCAGCGTGCCGAAGACCACTACCGCCTTCGACCCGACGGCCGATATTCTTCCACCCGCAGCCGACACGCCGGCCGGTCGAGAAGCCCACGCGGAGGCCGCGCGCTACTTCCACGCGCGCCCCATCATTCACCTCGAGGTCACGGGCAACGACAACGGCCTCGACCTCGTCATCACCCTTCAGATCGCCCACGACCCCCAAGCTTCTGTGCTCTTCACGTTCCTTCACGTGTCGGACTGACTCACGAATCGACCCAACGACCACCAACTCGCCCAATCCTTCATGCGGCGGCCAAAACTACAGGTCGCGCGGCATCCACAAACTGATACCGCTTCCGGTGACCCCCGGTGACGCAATCTTTGCTGGAGCGCTGACCTCGGGTGTTCCGCGAGACCATTGTGTGCAGGGGTCACAACTACCAGTGATTATATATGTTTATAGATGAGTCCCATTGGTCTGCCAGGGTCTTGCTCTAGTAGTGCTATGGACGTATAAGTCTAGTTGTATAAGACTAGACGTATAAGTCTAGTGTGATTCATGAGTAATACAATGCCTTCGTTCACTGCCAAGGGAATACTCCCGCAGGGAGACTACGGGCTCACCCTAGATGAGCTCCGAGGCTCGCTCTTGTGCAGCTCGAGCACCGGAGTCAGCCAGACCTGGGACTCGCAGTGGCGTCGCCAACTGGTCGACAACCTCGCGCTCCTGGCGAAACAGCTTTGGTCGATCGGGCTCGATCGAATCTTCGTCGACGGCTCCTTCGTGGAGGACAAGGACCACCCGAACGACATCGACGGTTACTTCGAGTGTGAACTTTCAGACTTCGCGAGTGGCCGTGTTACTCGCGAGCTCAACCTGCTTGACCCACACAAGTGCTGGACTTGGGATCCCGACGAGCGCCTTCCGTACCGAGGCTATCCAAAGAGGCAGTTGCCCATGTGGCATCGATATCGAGTCGAACTCTATCCTCACTATGGGCAGTTCTCGGGGATCCTCGATGACCACGGCCACGAGCTCGAGTTTCCTTCCGCGTTCCGTCGTTCGCGCCGTGATGGGACGCCGCGGGGCATCATCAAACTGATCCAAGGAGGCGGAGTATGATTCGCAACGACAAAGAGTACCGCGAAGCGGTGGAGAGAATGCAGGCCGAAGAGGAGCGTCTCGATGGCTACCAAGCGCGGCTTCAAGACGAGAACATGGATGCCGAAGCGATCAAGCGCGTCCTCGATCCGATGCGTTCGTTCCATGCACAGCTCCGCGAGGAAGTCGAAAGTTACGAACGCCTCAAGCGCGGAGAGCTCGATGAGCTTCGCAACCTCCACGGCCTCGGCCACGCCCTCGTCGCACTCCGCATCTCGCTCGGGCTCACCCAGCGAGAATTGGCCGCTCGCCTCGGCGTCCACGAGACACAAGTCTCGCGCGACGAACGAAACGAATACCACGGCATCACCGTCGACCGCGCCACCCGAGTCCTCGACGCCCTCGGTGCGGATCTCCACAGCGTGTTCGAGCAGCCCGTCCCAGGCGTTGCAGCCGAATAGCGGCGATGGATGTCGTACTTGCGACGGAGCGACCCTGGCCATCGAGGACGAGGACCTTGCGATGACGTGTCCACAACAGCAGAATCGCGGGGTGGCGTTGGCTGGGGACGACGAGCTGGCGGTCGTTGCGTTTTTTCGCGCGGGAGGCGGGGCTCCCATTCAGTCCGGTGGGGTGGAGCTGTACCAAATCGATCGCGCTACCGGCGAGTTGAGCATGCTTGACACGGTTAGTCTCGATGGGCCGGGGCGTGTCGCGCTTAGGGTTGTGGGGCGCTAGGGCCGAGAACGAGGCGGGTCATTCGGAAGGTCCGGATCTCGGGCCAATCGTGGCGACGAGTTCGCCGTTCAGGTCAAACTCGTAGCGGGTCTGCAGTTGTCCGACTGCCAGGACCGCGCGGGCGGTGAAGGGGTCACCATCAGGGCGGTCTCGAGAAGCGTGCCGGATGGCGGTCCCTATGACGGTGAAGTCGGGGCCAAGGACCTCCTCGACGCGCGCTAAGAGGAACGAATCCGGACGCGCAATGTCGTCGCGAATCACCTCGGCTGCGTCCAGCACCTCACACGGAATCTCTGGCCAGAACACGGACTCTGAAACTGATTGGCGCGCGTCGTTGAAGCGAGCGTCCGCCACGGAATCGATGACAGGGATTCCGTTCCACGCTCGACTGAGCGATGAGTAGAGGGCGACAAACTCGGTCTCGACCTCGTTCCCGGAGATCAACGAATTGCTTCCGACATTCGCGATTTGGGCCGGGTCGAGCCCGCGGTCTGTGAAGTATGTGACCGTCTCGTTTTCATGCACTTCGACCGGAACCAGACCGGGCCGCTCAAGTGCCGGCGATGTTGCGTTGCTGATCGCCCTCGACGACCCCCGCCGCGCCGCAAACGTTCCGCGAGGACCGATCCATCGCTCCGACTGGCTGTCGACTTCGTACGTCACCGGTTCGCCCGCATCGAATCGGCTCGCTGCAAATGTGTGAACGTAGCCGCGAAGTGGGTCGTTCTCGCACGCGAGAGGCACGGTTAGACCCTCGACGGCACCGTCCTCACCACATCCCGTCGAGAGCGTGGTCAACATGACGAGGTAACCGGACCAACGAAGAAAAGTGCGGGTCCGACCGGTGCCGATAGGCGTTTGAGTTGGACCAGGATGCACGGCTGGAGTTTACCGCAGCCGTCCAGGTTCCGATAGGCGCGTTGGCGTCCGCGCTGACGTGGATCTCGAGGTGCGTCCGCTGGCAACTCGGCGGGGAAAGGTCCGATGTTAGTCCGTGCCGACAGTGCTTCGACTCGATGGGTATCGGCTGTTCTTCTTTAGTGACGAAGGGTCGGAGCCGCCGCATGTTCATGTGGAGCGGGGAGGCGGCGTGGCGAAGTACTGGTTGAAGCCGTTCTCAATGGCATACTATAGGAACATGACGTTCGGCGAACTGAGAAGCGCCGGCCGGCTCGTCGAGCAACATCGAGACTTTCTCCTAAAGCGCTGGAATGACTACTTTGGTCGGTGAAGAACCACTTGCGGTATCTGTTGAGTTTGCCCCCGGGGTGATGCGGGTTTCGCTTGATGATGGGCGCACGTTGGAGGTTCCGCTCGAGTGGTTCCCGCGGTTGCGGACGGCTACGCCCGAGGAGCGCAAGGACCTCCGCCTGATCGGTGGTGGGATTGGCATTCACTGGCCGCAGCTGGATGAGGACCTTTCGGTTCGGGGGTTGCTGTTCCCGCGTCGTGAGGTGCGAAACGGGTGAGTAGCGGGCCAGGGATGGGGCCGTACGCGACGAGGTATGGAGGGCACCCAGCTGCTTCACACCGTGCCGAATGGGTCCGATCCCGTTGAGGTGAGTGGGTTTCCGTTTTCGGAGAGGGTTCGGTGGAGGGCTGGCGCTCGATACGAATCGGTATGTCGATTTGATGCGGGGGGACGCGGAGGTGCGGGCGTTGGTGGAGGCGGCGCGCACGGTGTTGGTTCCGTTCGTGGTGGTGGCGGAGCTTCGGGCTGGGTTTGCGGTGGGGGCTTTCGGAAAGTATATGGCAGATATGGCACAGCGGACGACGGTGGTGTTGAGCGACGAGGATGAGCAGGCGTTGCGGGAGGCGAGCCGTCGGGAGGGGGTGTCGCAGTCCGAGCTGATTCGGCGGGGGGTGCGGATGGTGACGGCGGCGTACCGGCGGCGTGGGGGGCCGTCGGTGGGGTGGTTGAAGTTGAGTCGGGCGGAGCGGAAGGCGCTCGAGGCCGATGCGTTTGGGGACGTCGATGCGTGAATGGCGGGCGCGTTGTCGAGAGACGGTCAGTCCAGATATCCGTGAGTTCGAGATGCAGGGCAGTCCAGATATCCGTGAGTCGAAGTACGAGAGAGTCCAGATATCCGTGAGTTCGGCTGAGGGCAGCGGGAAGGTTTGAGGGTGGCGGGTGAGCCGCTGATTTTGGATACCGGAGGGTGGCTCTATGCGCTCGCGGGGGACGAGGCGTACGCGAGGGCGTTGCGGGAGGCGCGGCCTGCCATCGTGCCGTCGCTCGTCCTCGCTGAAGTCGATTGGCACTTGCGCAAGCGGCGGGAGGAGATGGGGCGGCTGCTCAAGGAAGTGTCGCAAGGGGTCTACGCGTATGAGGCGATGACGTTCGATGACGTCGAGCGGGCGGCGCAGGTGGACCGGAAGTTTGCGGACCTCGGGCTTGGGGTTGTCGATGCG
>JBATTM010000418.1:0-10118 GCA_049670545.1 Polyangiales bacterium | reverse complement strand
ACCCTGGCCTTGGCACAACCCGATCTCCGGGGCCTGCGCACCGCAGTGCAGCGGAGTCTCGGGGAGATTGAGCCCGAACTCGTTTGGGCGGAGGAGGCCACCGCTGTCTTACTTGCGCTGGGCAGCGCTCCGATCGTCCATAGCCATCTCGATTTTCTCTACAAGCTCAAGTCGGTGCGACGACGCTCGTTTGCCGCCACGGAACGCTTCCGCCGTCCCGACGCACTCTCCCTCCGAAAACTCGAGGCGCTCGAGCTTGATCTATGCCGAAAGTCGGCCCACACGATGTGCGCCTCGCGATCGGAGGCCGACTTGCTGTCGCAGGCGGGGGTTGCCGCGTCGTACGTGCCAGTAGCCGGTCCCACGACGCCGATGCCTGACTTCTCGCGCCTATCCGAGGGCCGATTGTTTCTCTTTGGCAACCCCAACACGGCGATGCGCGCGGCGCGACACGATCTGAAGACCCGCGTTTGGCCGGAGGTCGAGCAATGCGGTGTTCGTTTCGACTGGCATCAGCTCGGCAAAGTGCCTCGAGAGGGAGGCGATCCTTCGTGGGCCTGGCTCAACGATCGTTTCACCATTCACGGGTTCGTCGACGAGCTCGGCCAGCTCTTCCTGCCGGGCGACGCCTCGATCATGCCCTACCCGTTCGACACTGGGGGCCGTGCGAAGTTCGCAGTGAGCGCAGGCTACGGTGTCATCAACGTCGCATACGAGAAGACGTTCGAGTGTTCGGACGAGTTCACGCACGGTGTTGATTGCTTGGCGGCTCGCAGCCCGAGCCATTTCGTCGAGCTGCTGTGTGATTTGGTATCGGACGATGCAATGCGGCGAAGGCTCGCGGAGGGCTCACGACGAGTCTACGAGAGGCGATTCACCATGGATGCCCTCAACGACGACTACGTGCGAATCTTGGAGTCGGCGATGGGGCGACGGGCTCACGTCCATGATTGACCACCCCAGTCGCGTGCGCTACCGAGCGCCGATGTGTGAGGTTCGACCTTGAGCCCCTCGGCGCGCGCAATCGCGTTCTATCTGCCGCAGTTCCACCCCATTCCCGAGAACAGTGAGTGGTGGGGCGAAGGGTTCACCGAGTGGACCAACGTGCGACGTGCGACGCCTCTATTCGCCGATCACTATCAGCCTCGCATTCCAACAGAGCTCGGGTACTACGACCTTCGGTCGCCAGAAACGCGCGAAGCGCAGGCCGATCTCGCACGCTCTCATGGGATCGAGGGGTTTTGCTACTGGCACTACTGGTTCGCGGGGCGACGACTCCTCGAAGGCCCGTTTCAAGAAGTGCAGTCGAGTGGGCGGCCGGACTTCCCGTTTTGCCTCGCGTGGGCGAACCATAGCTGGACGGCAGCATGGGTCGGCCGCCCGTGGGAGATGCTGATCGATCAGACATACCCTGGTCGTGACGACCACACCGCACATTTTCGCGCACTCATGGACGCGTTTAGCGACGACCGCTACATCAACGTCGACGGGAAGCCGCTCTTTGTGGTCTTTCGACCAGACAAGCTGCCAGACCCACGCCGGTTCACCGACTGCTGGAGAGAACTGGCACACGACGCAGGGTTCAAGGGCTTGCATCTCCTCGGAATCCTCAACGCGGATGTCGACCCGCGCGCCCTCGGATTCGACGGGGGCATCCACAAAGGCATTGGGCATCTGCTCTCGTTTTTGCCGGATGAGAAGCGGCGACGCATGGAACGGCGGCGACGGGCAAAGGTGCTTCTCGAGCGACCCCGAATAGCTGACTTCCACCAGGCGATCGCGCGCGCCGGTCGCCCGTCGTCGGGGGCCGTTGTCGAGGCACTCCATGACCTCCTCAGCGAGAGGCTTCTGCTCCCCTCAGTCGCGACCTATCGAGAACTCGTCGAATCTGCCGAGGGTCAGTTGCGACTGCGCGACGACCACTCACCCTGCGTCGTTCCGAACTGGGACGACACCCCACGAATCGGACGATGGGGATCGGTGATTCACGAATCGTCTCCCGCCCTGTTCGCAAGCCATCTTCGACACGCGCTTCAGCTCATCGAACAGCGCCCGCGGGAGCATCGCTTGGTCTTTCTCAAATCGTGGAACGAATGGGCAGAGGGCAACTATCTCGAACCCGACGAGCGCCACGGCCGAGGCTACCTCGAAGCCGTCCAGCGGGAGATCTTCCAGTAAGAGGCGGCTCCATGCAGACCGGGGTACGCTCTCGGCATGAGAGGTTGCGGCCGCGGGTCTCGGCGATCACCGTGAAGGACATGTTCGGGAAAGCCACGAGAGAGGTGCGTCGGAAAGCCTGGGAAGCGCGCCAAGCCCTTCATCGCCTGGGCACCAAAGTGTCGGTGCGCGGGAGAGGCAACCAGCTCGACATCGGTCGTGCGCGCCTTCGTCACGTGGAGATCTCGATCGCGGGGAACAACAACGTCATTCGAATTCACCCGTCGTGCAATCTCACGCACACTTCTTTTCGACTCGTCGGTGAGGGGATTCGCGTGACTCTCGCCGAGAACGTAAAGATCTCGCAGTCGGCAGACTTCAGGCTTACGGGCGACGGCGCCTCCGTGGAGCTAGCGCGGGACTGCACTGTGGAGAGCGCTCGCTTCATCGCCCGAGGGGCGACCGAGATCCGTATTGGTCCCGACAGCATGCTGGCCTACGACATCGAAATTCGCACGACCGACTCCCATTCGATCATCGATGATGCGACCGGGCAGCGGATCAACGACGACCAAAGCGTTCAGATCGGGCGACACGTGTGGCTCGGCGCCCGCACCACCGTCCTCAAGGGCGTCACGATCGGACGCGACAGCGTCATCGCGACGGGCTCGGTCGTCTCGAGGGACATCGATGCGGGCGTCGTTGCCGGAGGTGTTCCTGCGCGTGCGCTGCGGAACGGGGTTCATTGGGATCGGCGCCGGATCTGATCGGGGAGTACGCGTGTGAGTGAGCTCGACGAGCGCGGCGCGGTGCATGGCGTCCTTTGGACCGCATTCCAGACGTTCGGTGTGCGGCTCTTTTCATTCGCAGTCTTCGTTCTCCTCGCGCGACTCCTCACGCCTTCCGATTTCGGTCTGCTCGCGATCGCGGGTGTGTTCGTCACGTTCGGGGATGCGCTGGTAGCGCAGGGGTTCGGAACGGCGATCACGCAACGCGACGAGATCGAGCCTGCACACGAGTACACCGCGTTCTGGACCAACCTCGGGTTGGCGCTGCTCTTCGCAGGGGCTCTGTGGCTCACGGCACCCTGGATTGCGGCGATGTTCGGGAACGAGGGCCTCACGGACGTCATCCAATGGCTGAGTCCGGTGCTCGTTCTTCGCGGCGCGGTGGCAGTACCCGTCGGTCTTCTTCAACGTCGATTCGAGTTTCGGGTTCTGGCGATTCGATCTCTTGCAGCGGCGCTCGTCGGGGGCGTGGCAGGTGTCGCGGCGGCGCTCGCAGGTCTTGGCGTCTATGCGCTCGTCGTACAACAGCTCGTTGGAGCGACGGTCGACATTCTGGTGGTGTGGAGTGCCGCCGCGTGGTGGCCGCGGTTCATCTTCTCCATCGCGCGACTGAAAGAGCTCGTCGCGTTCGGTGCGTACTTGCTCGGCTCTGGCCTCCTCGGCATCGTGAGCCGTCGCGCGGACGACTTTCTCATCGGCCTCCTTCTCGGCGATTTCGCCCTGGGCATCTATGCGGTTGCGTACCGAGGCCTGCAGATGCTCGAGCAAGTGCTCGCCAAGACAGGATCCGTCGTCGCCCTTCCGGCCTTTTCGAGGCTTCAAGGCCAGCCCGACCGTCTGCGCGAGGCCTTCTACGATTCGACCCGTATGGCGAGTGTGCTTGGAATGCCAGTTTTCGTAGGCGTTTCGATGCTCGCGCCGATCGCCGTCCCGCTCCTGTTCGGCGAGCAGTATCTGCAGAGCGGTGAGGTCCTCGCAGTGCTCGCCTTGATCGGAATCGTCCACAGCGTCAGCTATCTCGACTACGCGGTTTATGTAGGGGTGGGTCGCCCCGACATCGTACTCAAACTGCTGGTCGTAAGAACTGTCGCGAACGTCGTACTGTTTCTCATCGTCGCTCGATTCGGAATCGTGGCGGTTGCGACTGCATACGTCTGCCGCGCATACGCACTGTGGCCGCTGAACCTATTCGCACTCCGCATCGCCGCCGGCGTTTCGTCACGGCGCTACGTGACGAACCTGGCACCAGCCCTGGCCGCGTCGCTCACGATGGCACTGGTGATCTGGGGCGCATTGCAGCTCCCCTTGAAGGACGTGGGACTGGTGTTGACTTGCATCCCCGTCGGCGCAATCGTCTATGGTCTTGCATTGCACCGATTGGCACCCGGTCTCATCCGAGACCTCCGTTCGAAGCTTGGCCTCGTTCGTCGCCGTGAATCCTCGTAGTTCGCTGCGGCCGCACACCCCGCGATGGCGCCATCGATGACGGGCCAAGCCAAGGTCGCAGCGCAGCCCGAGGTCGACTTCCTTCTCATCGGCGCACAGAAATCTGCAACTACCTCTCTTTGGCACCACATCGCGGCGCACCCCGCGACGTTCGTGCCGGCCACCAAGGAGATCGAGTTCTTCAGCGACCCTCGACGTTTCGAGAAGGGGATCGACTGGTATTGGCAGACGTATTTCGATGGCGCCCCGCCGGCCGCCTGCAAGGGCGAAGCCACCACGCAATACATGATGTTTCCAGCGGTGCCGGGTCGAATTCGACGGGCATTTCCGGACGTGAAGATGATCGCGCTTCTACGAAACCCCATCGATCGAGCTCAGTCGCATCACCGAATGAGTTCGATGAGGGGGCACGAGTCGCGGAGCTTCGAAGAGAGCATCGACCCGTTGCTTCGGGACACGGACCACCAGAGCGCGGCGATCGACCCGAACCGCGACTACCTTCGGCTGGGCGAGTATGGGCGAATCCTAGCTGACTACCTCGCGCACTTCCCCCGAGAGCAGTTCTGTGTGCTGTTCACCGAGGATCTCGAAGCCGACCCCGCTCGGCTCAGTCGCCTGGTCTATGAGTTCCTGGAGATCGACCCCGCCTTTCGTCCAGACACCCTCGAAAAGCGGTTCAACGTGAGCGGCCAACAAGCCTTTCCACGGGGCGTAGAACTGCTCCGACGGGCCGTCGGTATGGCCAGGCGAACGCCTCTCGTCGGCCGGCTGATCACCCAAGACCGCTACGACGCGTTCAAGTTCTGGACGCGAACCGAGCTGCAGGTCAGGGTTGCGCCAAACGAAGGCCTCGATTCGGCCGCGCACGCACGGCTGGTCGATCACTTTGCGCCAGACGTCGAGCGACTCCGAAGCGCCTTTGGCGTCGACCCCCCCTGGCCCGAGTTCATGAGCCGCGATACGAACCCCTGACGATGCGAATCCTAGGCCTCATCCCCGCGCGTGGCGGCTCCCAAGGCGTGCCGCGGAAGAACGTCCGGCTTCTCGGCGGGAAGCCTCTGATCGGATACACCATCAGCGCGGCCCACGAAGCTTCGCGGGTCGACCGGGTGGTCGTCAGCACCGAAGATCAAGAAATCGCGAAGGTCGCGAAGTCGCTCGGTGCGGAGGTGCCGTTCATGCGCCCGAATGCCCTGGCCCAGAACGATACGCCCATGTTGCCGGTGATCGTTCACGCCCTCGAGACCCTTCGGGTCGAGGGGTGGGAAGCCGATGCGATCTGCTTGCTGCAGCCGACGTTTCCGTTTCGGCGGGCGGACGAGATCGACGCTTGCGTGGAGGCGTTCGAGGAACGAGGGGCCGACTGCGTGATCTCGGTGCACCACGTACCCCATCAGTTCAATCCCCACTGGGTGTACGTCGAGGAAGCGGACCGCACTCTCGTGCTCGCCACGGGAGAGCGGGAACCGATCCCACGCCGCCAGGAGCTTCCCGCGGCGTTTCATCGTTCCGGGGCAGTCTACGTGTCGCGGGCCGACGTCGTTTTGAACGGCGGTTCGCTCTATGGAGAACGAGTCGTCGGCTACGAGACACCGGCAGACACGGCCTGCAACATCGACACCATGGACGACTGGGCGCGGGCGGAGGCGATGATCGAGGGACGGTCGACCCATGCCTGATCCCGCACGCGTGTACACGTTCTTCTCGGTTCACGAGAAGTTGTTCCAGCCGGTACATCGCCACCTTCGGGATGACTACAGCGTCGGCGCCTTCGGCGGGATGGTCTGGGGGCACAACCAAGCCGCGTTTCTGAGCGAGGGCGACATCGCATACGATCCGCTGATCGTGTTCACGCGCGACGTTCTCGACCGCGACGATGCAGCCCCCGACATGGAATTTCTGCGTGACCGCGAGGCACGGTACGGAGTGCCGATCCACAGGATGCTTTGGTCCGAGCGCCATCTCTTGGAGGGCCGGAGCTACGACCAGGTGCTCAGCCTTGCCTGCCGAATTTTTCGGGTCGTGGAGGATGCGTTCACCGAGTTTCGACCCACCTTCGTCTTCAGCGAAGACGTGGGGTGCCTGACGAGCTACATCCATTTCGCCGTGGCGAAGGGGATGAACATCCCGTTCTGGCGGGTAGGTAGCGCACGCATGCCAGGCTTGCTCTCGGTGTACAGCGGTGGTCCCCAAGAGTGGAATCTCACCAAGGACAAGCTTCGCGAAATCAGCCAACGCGGCCTCACCGACGATGAGAGAGCGGCCGCACAAGCATTCGTCACCGAGTTTCGCGAGCGCCCGCAACGCCCGACCGGGATGCGCACGCGGGCGAGCCTCCCGGTCGCCAACCGACAAGACGTCCTGCGCCTCACGCGACTCGGGAGAGACTACAGAGCCGACCCGAAGAATCCCACGCTGACGGCACCGTCGCGTGCGCTTTGGCAGCGAGCGACACGGCTTGGTCGGAATCGAGCTTCTCACTCGCTCGGGTACTTCGACAAACCCGTTCCGGGGGAGCGCTACGTACTCTATCCGATTCACTTTCAACCCGAGGCGTCGACTCTCGTGCAAGCGCCGATGTACCTCGACCAGCTGGCCTTGGTCGAAGACATCGCCAAGAGCTTACCGGTCGGCCACCAGCTCTACGTGAAAGAGCACGTCAGCAATCGAGGACGTAGGCCACTCGCGTTCTACAAACGGCTTCGCGACACGTTTGGGGTCAGGCTCCTCGGCCCGGACGAAGATACCTGGAGCTTGATCCGAGGGGCGTCGGCCGTGGCCGTCATCACGGGAACGGTCGGCTGGGAGGGCCTCTTGTTTGGGAAACCCGTGGTCACGTTCGGCGATGTCTTCTACAACGAGTGCGCCCTCACCCATCGGGCCGGACTGCTCGCCAAGGATCGATGGCACGAAGTGTTTCGGCGGGCCGTCGATGAGCACCAGCACGACGAAGTCCGGCTCTTGGAGTTCGTTGCGGCGATTCAGCAATCTTCGCGACCGGGGTTTCTGAAGAACCCAAACACCTTTCCGGCAGTGCTGGAGCCCGACAACGTCCAACGGATCGCAGATGCGTTGGCGTGGGGCGCGGGTCTCGAAAAGACTCGCTAGTAGCTCAAACGCTTGTGAATTCGGGGCGTGATCTGCGACAGCGCCGTCGCGATGCGCTCGCCCGCACTGCCGTCTCCGTACAACAGGTCGCTTTCGTATCGACCGTGGGCGGCGTGCCGCTGAATCGCCGCTGCGATCGCCGTGCGATCATAGTCCACGTCGATGACGTTGGGCCCACGGTCCCGGCCCGTCTGTCGGGTTCCGATGTTGACGACGGGGACGCCGAGGAACGACCCCTCACGGATGCCGGCGCTCGAGTTCCCGACGAGGCACGTGGCGTTGTAGATCACTCGCAGAAAATCCGCGGGGGCCATGTTCTTGTAGAAATGGAGGTTGGTCGGGCTGTGCGCCTCGCGAAAGGCGCGGATTCCGCGCGACGTGCCGTCCGACCCGGCGTCGGGATTGGGCCAGAACCAAAGGGTCGGAAGCCCGGATTCCATCACGGCATGGAGTGTTTCCTGAATGTGCGCGCGGGCCTGCGCATGCTCGGTGGTCACCGGGTGCTGCAGCACCACCAGATACTCATTCGAGAGGTCGAGACCGGCTCCTACGCCGCCATACTTCTGCGTCGGGTCGAAGTCGAGGGTCGGGCGCGCAAGCGCCGCCGCGGCGATGTCGATCGAAGGGCAACCGGTCACGATGACGGTCTCCGGGTCTTCCCCCATTCGAACGACCCGGGCCGCTGCCTGCGGGGTCGAGACCAAGTGATAGTCGGCGAGTTTCGTCACCGCATGACGGACCTTCTCGTCGATTGATCCGGTGATCTCTCCACCCTGAATGTGGACCAACGGGATGTTCATGTAGGCAGCCGCCACTGCGGTCGCAAGCGTCTCGTGTCGATCCGCAATCGATACGACGAAGTCGGGCTGCAAGTTGTCGAGCGCGGTGGCGAGCTCGATCGTCCCGAGCCCGGTAGTCTTCGCCATCGTCAGCGGGAGCTCTCCCTCGAGGACCATGTACACCTTGCGGGAAATACGGAACCCATCCCGCTCGATCTCGTCGACCACGGAACCGTATCGGTCCAACAGCGCCGACGCCGCTGCGACGATCTGAAGCTCGATGCCCTCTGTTGCCCTCAACGCTTCGAGAGCGCTCCGGATTCGGCTGTAGCTGGGGCGGGCGGTGATGACGACGCAGATTTTCCTCACGCCACGTCCCCGATATCCGATTCTTCCAACAGCGCCCCTGCTGCGACGGCACGCAAGAGACGCTTGCCCACGACGTCGTGCATCTTGCGCGCCGAGATACCGACCCCAGGTTTCTTCGTCGTGAGATCGTCGACACGCAACGTGACGCCGGCATCCAGATCTCGCCGCGCCACGATACTCTTGGTGAACAGGTCTCGCATGTGGGCCATGTCGCCTGCGACCGCGTTCTTGTCGACCGGGTTCGCCAGCATGGTTTCGGTCGCGCGAACTCCATCGACGAGGGTCCGCAGCTCCTCGAACGTCACGGAAGCGGGGACGTCCGGGCCGAAAGACTGACGGCTAAAGGTAACGTGAACCTCGACGAGTTGCGCGCCAAGCGCCGCCGCCGCGAGAGACGGGTAGATCGTCCCGGTGTGGTCCGACAACCCAACGGCGACCCCGAGGTCTTCTCGAAACCCCATCATCACGTTCAAACCAACGCCGTCGAGCGTACTTGGGTACGCGGATGTGCACTGCATGACGGCGACCTCGAGGGCTTTGGAGCGCGCCCAGCCTACCGCCCAGGCCACTTCTTCGAGCGGACTCATTCCAGTAGAAAACAACAGCGGCCACCCGGACTTCGCAAGCCTCTCCAACATCCAGAGATCGGTGATCTGACCAGACGCGATCTTCCACGCGGCGACACCGACGTCGGAAAGGAGGTCGACCGCCTCTTCCGAGAACGGGGAACTCAGAAAGAAGAGCCCGCGGCGATCCGCATGCTCCTTCAACCCGCGCCACTGCGCGGGGGTGAACTCCATTCGCTTCCAGTAGTCGAAACGCCGGTCATCCTGCGGGCTGAACTTGACCCGCCAAGGCTCGTCGGGGCTGCTCTCGGCATCCGCGATATGGGTCTGGAACTTGACGGCATCTGCGCCCGCATCCGCGATGGCGTCGATGAAGGCATGCGCGGTGCCCAGACTGCCGTCGTGTGATTGCCCCACCTCGGCGATCACGCGGCAACGACCTGAACGAAGGAACGGGTCTGGCACGCGGTTCCCTACCATCCGCCTCGTTTCGACGCCACCCCGTGCGGCCTTCGGCCGAGGATGCCGCCTCACCGACCGTCCCGCGGTATCCTCAATCGGGCGAAATGGATAGCCAAGCTTTCAGGGAATCTGCAAGTCGACCAGGCTCGCTGCGAAGCGTCGAGCTCGGAGGAAGCTTCGCCCTCCTCGTTCTGCTTGTGGTGTCACCGCAACTCCTCGGCGGTGTGTTCCCTTGGTCGATCGCGATCATCTGCGCCACGGCGGCCGCGACAGGACTCCTGACGAGTCGGCAGCTTTCGACCACGTCGCAGCGGGCGACTCCCGCGCGCTTGCTCGACTGGGCCATGGTCACCGCATGGGTCTGGACCGCTCTGCAACTGGTGCCGCTTCCGCAGTCCCTCGAGTCGCTGCTCGTTCCGGAATCAGTCGACGCATGGCGTGCA
>JBATTM010000417.1:0-4229 GCA_049670545.1 Polyangiales bacterium | reverse complement strand
GCCGACAACTTCGACCTCGCCGACATCGGGTTCACACGCAAGCTCGAGGAGGATCTCGACGCGGTGGGCGAGGCCCGGGCCAAGCGACTCGATGTGCTGCAGCCGTTTCATGAAAGGTTGCAGGCGCAGATCGCCGTCGCGGTCGAGCAGAAGGGCAAGTGGTGGCCCGAGCCGGTCGAGATCGGCGAGAAGTGCCCCGAGTCCGGGGATCCGCTCGTCAGGCGCTGGGGCCGCAACGGCCCGTTCATCGGATGCACGAGCTACCCCGAGTGCCGCTACACATTGAACATCGGGCCGGATGGCGAGATCGAGCCGCCCAAAGAACCAGAGCTCACCGAGTACGACTGCCACGAGTGCGGTTCGAAGATGACGAAACGCTGGGGGCGCAATGGCTGGTTCCTCGGCTGTTCTCGCTATCCGGAGTGCAAACACACACGCGCGGTGCCGCTCGGCTACAAGTGCCCGAAGTGCAAGACCGGCGACATCGTTCCAATCAAAGCCAAGGGGCGCGGCCGGCCATTCTACGGATGCACGAACTACCAATCGGAAGCCAAGTGCGACTTTCGCGTGTGGCAGAAGCCTGTCGGGATTCCATGCCCCACGTGCAAGTCCGACTTCTTGCTGCCGATGGGTGGGAAGAAGAACCCGAAGCTCAAATGTGCGAACGAGACGTGCGATTTCGAACGACCCTACGACCCGGATGAGCTGGTCGAAGCGGCAGAAGCCGATGAGGCACGGGCTGCTTCCGGCTCCGCCACGGGCTAAGGTCCGGTCGTGAGTGACATCGTCGTCATTGGCGCAGGTCTCGCTGGGACCGAGTGTGCGTGGCAGCTGGCCGCGCGCGGGGTGCACGTGCGACTGGTCGAACAGAAGCCAGAGGCCAAAACCCCGGCCCAGCACTCGGAGGCTTTCGCCGAGCTCGTGTGCTCGAATTCGTTTCGTGGGGCTGCGCTCCACAATGCAGTCGGGATCCTCAAGGAGGAGATGCGCCGGGCAGGATCTCTCGTCATGGAGGTTGGAGAGCTACACCGCGTGCCGGCGGGCGGTGCGTTTGCGGTCGACCGTGAGAAGTTCAGCGCCGAGATCACACGCCGCGTGTCGGCGCACCCACTTATTGAAGTGGTTCATGAAGTCGTGGATCGAATCCCTGAAGACCGCCCGGTGGTGATTGCCACGGGGCCGCTGACGTCAGGGGGGCTTGCGGACGACCTCGCGCGTGCCGTCGGCGCGGAACACCTCGCGTACTACGATGCCATTGCCCCGATCGTCTCGGCCGACTCGATCAACTGGGATCGCGCATTTCGGGCGTCGCGATACGACAAGGGGGGAGACGCCGCGTACGTGAACTGTCCGCTCGATGAGCAGGAGTACGAGGCGTTCGTGAATGCGGTGCTCGAGTCCGACAAGGTCGAGGCTCGCGCGTTCGAGAACGTTCGCTACTTCGAGGGGTGCCTTCCAATCGAAGTGTTGGCCTCCCGCGGCCCCAAGACGTTGTCGTTCGGCTGCATGAAGCCAGTCGGCTTGGTCGACCCCAGGACCGGCAAGCGCCCGCATGCTGTCGTCCAGCTCCGACAGGAAGACGGTGGGGGCACGGCGTACAACATGGTCGGCTTCCAGACTCGCATGAAGTGGCCCGAACAGAAGCGAATCTTCCGCATGATTCCCGGGCTCGAGTCTGCCGAGTTCGACCGGCTCGGCAGCGTCCACCGAAACACGTTCGTGAACTCGCCCCGGGTGCTAGACGACGACCTCGCGATTGCAGGTCATCCGGGCGTGTATCTCGCGGGCCAGATCAGCGGCGTCGAAGGCTATGTCGAGAGCGCGGCCTGCGGCATGGTGGTCGGCATGAAGTTGGCACATGAACACCAGGGCCGGTCATTCTCGTTTCCGCCGCCGACAACGATGCTCGGGGGCCTCCTCGGGCACCTGCGTGCGCCCAACGACGACTTTCAACCCGCGAACGCGATGTGGAGCATGGTGCCGCAGCCGGAAGGCAAACGTCTCGCCAAGCGTCCGCGGCGCGATGCACAGTCCGCGCGCGCCTTGCAGGATCTCGAAGTGTGGCTCCACGACGTGATACCCTCTCGTGATGCCGACGGATCCGCTCGACTCGCAGATCCAAGCGTTCACGCAGTATCTGGCGGATGAACGCCGCAGCTCTCCTCGCACGGTGGAGACGTACGAGCGCGATCTCCGAAGCTTTCGTGAGTTCATCCGTGAGGAAGGCTTGCCGCTCGACGCCGCCCAGCTCGACATCGTTGCGCTTCGGGGTTTCTTGTCGAGCCTCTTTCGGGCGAACAAGGCAAGCACGCTCTCCAAGAAGGTGAGCGCCATTCGGTCCTTCTATCGGTTCTTGCTCAAACGAGATCTAGTCACGAAGAACCCCGCAGCGGCTCTTCGATCCCCGAAGGTTGGGAAGTCGCTTCCACGATTTCTCACAGTCGATCAGGCCTTTCAAGTCGTCGAGTCTCCCCCAAAGGCGAACGGCAGCAAGAAACCGCTTCGCGCGCGAGATCACGCGATCCTCGAGATGCTCTACGGTACCGGGGTGCGCGTGGGAGAGCTCGGCGCGATGAACGTCGTCGATCTCGATGTACCGGGCGGATCGGCGCGCGTGCTCGGTAAGGGTGGCAAAGAGCGGGTCGTTCCTCTCGGGGGCTCTGTGCTCGGTGCGCTCGATGCCTACCTCCCAGAGCGCCGCGGTATACTCGCGAAGGCCAAGAGCGGCGATGCCGACGCGCTGTGGCTGTCTCAGCGGGGAGGGCGGTTGGGCGTACGCCAGGTTCAAAACATCGTCCGGCGATACGGGACGCTTGCGGCGGGGCGTGGAGATCTTCATCCTCACGCCATGCGGCACACCTGCGCAACGCACCTGCTCGACGCCGGTGCCGACCTACGGACGATTCAGGAGCTTCTGGGCCACGCCAGTCTCTCCACGACACAGCGATACACCCACGTGAGCATCGATCGGATGATGGAGGTCTATGACAAGGCCCACCCGCTCGCGCGCTCGAAGAAACAGGGGTAGTTGACAGCTCAATTTGGCGTCCTTAGGTTGCCCCGGCTCCAATGGATTCACACGAGAAGCCGGTTTTTCGCTCCACCACCATCGTTGCCGTTCGTCGAGACGGCCAAGCTGCCATGGCCGGAGACGGCCAAGTGTCCCTCGGACAGACTGTCATGAAGGGGCAAGCGCGGAAGGTTCGCCGCATCGCGGACGGCAAGGTGGTGGCTGGCTTCGCGGGGGCCACGGCCGACGCATTCACTCTCCTCGATCGGTTCGAGTCGAAGTTCAAGGAGCATCGCGGCAGCCTCCAGCGCTCCGCCGTCGAACTCGCGAAGGACTGGCGTACCGATCGATACCTTCGTCGTCTTGAAGCCATGCTCATCGTCATGAACGAAGAAGCGACGCTCTTGCTGAGCGGCACCGGCGACGTCATCGAGCCGGACGAGGGCGTGATCGCGATTGGTTCCGGGGGCACGTATGCGCTCGCCGCGGCCCGAGCCCTGATGCGAAATAGCGATCTGTCGGCGGCCGAGATTGCGAGAACGTCGCTCGAGATCGCCTCCGAGATATGTGTGTATACGAACAACGAACTGGTCGTTGAGGAGATGGGCGGATGAGCCTGGGAAATTTCACGCCGCGAGAGACAGTGGGAGAGCTCGACCGGTACATCATCGGCCAGCACAAGGCGAAGCGAGCTGTCGCGATCGCGCTCCGCAATCGATGGCGCCGGCAGCAGGTGGGCGACGACCTCCGTGACGAGATCGCCCCGCGCAACATCATCATGATCGGGCCCACCGGCGTCGGCAAGACCGAGATCGCGCGGCGCCTGGCCAAGCTCGCGCGCGCGCCGTTCGTCAAGGTCGAGGCTTCGAAGTTCACCGAGGTGGGGTACGTGGGGCGCGACGTCGAGTCGATGATCCGCGACCTCGTCGAGAACGCGATTCAGATCTGCGAGCGCGAAGCCCTCGAGGGGGTGCAGACGCGCGCGCAGGACGCTGCGGAGGATCGTCTTGCGAAGATGATTCTTCTCGCGGAGCGACCGCCCCCGCAAGCGCCAACGAGCGACCCGCAACCACAGACACATCAGTTTGGTCCGCTCAGCTTTCAGATCTCGCCCCAGCAAGCCGCCGCCCAGCCCCAGCCGTTCTTTTCGGGCAGTGAGGTGAACGACACGCGCCAGCGTATCCGCAACGGGGAGCTCGACGACAAGGAGGTCGAACTC
>JBATTM010000416.1:0-70966 GCA_049670545.1 Polyangiales bacterium | reverse complement strand
GCGTCACACGCCGCCCGGTTGCCTCAGTTGATCCGGCCCCGAGGCTTGCGTGGGCCAACGCTGCAAGTGCACCCGCCCACCTATGCAAGCCGAGCCGTCCGCCACATGACTGCGTCGAGCCCGTCCCGATTGCCCCAGTTGATCCGGCCCCGAGTCGTCCGCCACATGATTGCGTCGAACCCGCCCCGATTGCCCGAGTTGGCCCGCTACCGGATCTTCGTTTTGGCGCCGGCCATTCGAAGCACCCGCTTGAAATGCCCCTTGTCAACGGGCTGCACCGAAAGACGCGACCCCTTCTGGATCACTCGCATTCCGTCGAGGGCTGGGTCGTCTTTGAGTGTCTGAAGCGGAACCACCTCGTCGAACTGCTCGACGAAGCTCACGTCGACCATCGACCAACGCGGGTCTTCTTTCTTCGATTTTGGGTCGTAGTACTTGCTCTTCTTGAGAAACTGCGTGTCGTCGGGGTAGGCCGCACGCGCGATTTTGCACACGCCGGCAGCGCCCGGGGGCTTGGCGTTCGAGTGGTAGAAGATCGCGAGGTCGCCTGGAGCCATCTCACGCATGAAATTGCGGGCTTGGTAGTTTCGTACCCCCTCCCAGGACTCGGTGCCGTCGCGCTCGAGGTGCTCGATCGAATAGACATCGGGCTCACTCTTCATGAGCCAGTACTTCGTCGGACGCTTCGCCATCACGCGGACTATGGCAGAAGCATGGGTCATCGACACGGATTTGACGCGAGCGGCGGGACATTCGATCATCGCTCGGTCTTGCGTCGTAACATCATGAAGGGGGTGCTCGCGGGGGGCGTCCCGCTTCTCGTGTACGTCTGGACGGCGTCCGGGTTCGCGCATTGGCTCGACAGTGGCGAGTTCGTCGCTGCCGCTGCCGACTTCGGGATCTCTCACCCGCCGGGGCATCCGCTCGCGTCGATCGTGCTCGGAGCGGCGAACTTCGTTCCGTTCGGACCCCTGGCGTTCCGGATCGCGATTCTGTGCTCGACTCTGGTCGCGATCGCGCTCGTCGCTCTCTTCTTCGCGATCGAGCGAACGCTCGAAGCCAGCGAGGCGGTTCGCAGCCCGTTGATCACCCCCCTTGCGCTAGGCAGCACATGGTGGGTCGGCGGGACCTTCGCCTGGTGGTTCCAAGCGGTCCGCCCCGAGGTGTACGCGCTCGAAGCGGCCCTTCTTTGCATCGCCATCGAGCGCTTGGTCTGCGTCTCGGCCGGGCGCGGAGACGGGGATGTCCGCTCCCTGTACCAAGCGGCGCTCGCTTTCGGCTTGGCTCTGGCGAACCACCACTACATGGCGATTCTCGCGATCGTGCCGACATTCTGGCTCCTGCTCGGGGTCTGGGGGCGGTGGGGTTGGAAGCCGTTCGGTTGGTCGGCCGCCTTCACCGCCGCGGGCTTGCTCACCTACTCGTTCTTGCCGCTGCGCGCTCTCGCAAGCCCCTACCTCAACCTCGGCCGGCCCGACTCGCCCGGGCGCTTCTTGTGGGTGGTGAGCGCGGAGGCATTCCAGAAGAGTCTTGGGCCGGAGCGGGTCGCGCCTTTTCGTCAGCATCTCGCGGACGTCTTGGTCGCCATGAGCGAGGACGTTCACATCGCCGTGTTGTTCGCGGCGCTGCTGGGTGCGTACTTCATGCTTCGCGTGCGTCGCGCCCGAAAGTTCGGACTCTACTGGCTCACCCTTTGGTTGGTCTACACCGTCGGTCGCGCGCTTCTCGGCTTCGTGAGCGGGAACCCAGACGCGCTGGCCTACTTCATGTTGGCGTACGCATCGATCGCAGTCTTCGTGGCCTTTGCCGTCGGGGTAATTCTTTCAGCGCTTGCGGAGGCGACCCCGACACGTCCACGCTTCGTGCCGGTGCTCGCCGTCCTCTTCGCGCTCGCATCCCTCGGGCAGTTCAAACGCACCGCGGCGGACGCCTCGCTCGCGACTTTCGCGGACACCGATGTATTCGACGACGGGCTCCGCCGAAATCTCCCGTCGAACGCGGTCGTTCTTGCCCACAATCCGAGCACGATCTTTCGATTCTGGGGCGGCGAGGCCGAGGAAGGGAGTCGTCCCGACGTCACCCTGATCCCGCTTCCGATCGTGACCTACCCCAAGATGATCGACACGATGACCAACGACGACCCGTCGTTGACGCCGCTTCTTCGAAACTACGTACTCACCGGCGCGCTCAACCCGGCAGACCTGCAGAGCCTCGCGTCTCTCCGTCCCGTGTTCGTCGAGATCGACCTTCGCGTGCCAACGTCGATGTACGAGATCCTCGTGCCGGATCAGCTGTTCTACCGCGTGCAGACAGCCGAGATCACGGATCTCGACGAAGGCCAAGCGATGCGTGATCACGGTGCCCTGTGGGAGAGCCTCTACACACGCCTCGGCGAACCGATCGACGCACAAACCGAGGTGCAGTTGCTCTGGCGACACTATATGGACGCCCTGTACTTCGCTGCGGTAGGGGATATCAATGCGGCCCGAAGAAGCGTCGGCGCGGGCCTTCGGATCAACCCACACGCACAAGAACTCGTTGCGATGCAGAGCGCTCTCAAGAAGGCCGCCCCAGGCGAATCGATCGACATCACGGCGTTTCGCGCGAGGTAGTGTCGATCAAGGGCTCAGTTCGCTCGGCGTTCGGCCCTGCGGGCACGGCGATAGACCTCGTACAGACGCTGTCGAATGTCGGGTGGCACACTCTGGCGAAGATCGATCTTCCAGCCGCCCTCTTGCTTCACGAGGATGACCGGCGGCAGGTCGGGAGATGCCGAGGTCACACGAACACGCGCCGTGCCGGAATCAACCTCGACCGCGAGTTCGTCCTTTCCCGCGACGAGCTGACCGAACACGAAGCCACCGAGACCCTGGTCGTGATCTCCCTGCCAGTCCGAGAAACAACTGAAGAACAATCCTTCGTCGATCAACTCGAACCGCTCTCGCGCCTCTAGGCGACGTCGGATCTCTTGCTGGGGAACGTCCTGCACGTCGTAGGCGCGAAAGAGCGTGTTGATGGTCGCGCTAGGCGTTTCGAATGCCGGTGGCACGGACGTGGACTTGCACGCGGCGAGCACCGAGAGGAGCGCGGCGGCGATGGCGGTGACACGCACGTCCGGGTTATCGCTTCGATTTTGGCTGCTGTCTACCCGTTGACGCACCAACCCCAGTGCTTAACTTGCCGAGAACACAGGAACACCATGCGATTGGATCGACTCACCACCAAGACCCGTGAAGCCCTCGTTGCAGCGCAGCAAAACGCGGGCAACCGGGGCAATCCAGAAGTCTACCCCGAGCACCTGATGCTCGAACTGCTCGCACAAGCCGACGGGCTCGCACCCGCGATCCTCGAGAAAGCAGGTGCCGATCTCCAGGGCTTGATTCGTGCCGAGGGCGCCGTCCTCGACCGGATGCCCAAAGTGGCTGGCGGCTCAGATGCCGGCATTTCTCGACGCTTGCGCGAAGTGCTCACGGCAGCTTGGACGGAGACCGAAGCACTGAAGGACGAATATACGTCTGCCGAACACGTTCTGCTCGCCAGCTATGGGGACGCACAACTCAAGAAGACGCTAGAAGCGCAAGGTGTGAAACGCGAAACTTTGCTTGGCGCCATCGCCGAAGTTCGCGGAAGCCAGCGAGTGACCGACCCAGACCCGGAAGGCAAATTCCAAGCGCTCGAGAAATACACGCGCGACCTGACCGAGGCCGCCCGTCAAGGCAAGACCGACCCGGTCATCGGGCGCGACGAGGAGATTCGCCGTGTCATGCAGGTCCTTTCCCGACGAACCAAGAACAACCCCGTGCTGATCGGCGAACCCGGCGTGGGCAAGACCGCGATCGCGGAAGGCATTGCTCATCGCATCGCACAGGGAGATGTGCCCGAGGGCTTGAAGGACAAAAGGCTCCTCGCCCTCGACCTCGCGGCCATGGTGGCCGGGTCCAAGTACCGAGGCGAGTTTGAAGAGCGGCTCAAGGCCGTGCTGCAAGAAATCGAATCGGCAGGCGGAGAGATCATTCTCTTCATCGATGAGCTGCATACGTTGGTCGGGGCGGGCGCCGCCGAAGGTTCGATGGACGCGAGCAACATGCTGAAGCCAGCGCTCGCACGCGGAGAGCTTCGATGCGTGGGCGCGACGACTCTCGACGAGTACCGAAAGCACATCGAGAAAGACGCCGCCTTGGCCCGTCGGTTCCAACCGGTATTGGCCGGTGAGCCCTCGGTACCCGACACGATCGGCATTCTTCGAGGCCTCAAGGAGCGATACGAGATCCACCACGGCATTCGAATCCAAGACTCGGCGATCGTGGCCGCTGCAACGTTGAGTCACCGGTACATCACCGACCGATTCCTGCCCGACAAAGCGATCGACCTGGTCGACGAAGCGGCGTCGCGGCTGAAGATGGAAATCGACTCGCTCCCCGCGCCAATCGATACACTCGAGCGCAAGGTGATGCAGCTCGAGATCGAGCGGCAGGCCCTCAAGAAGGAGAAGGACGAGGCGAGTAAGAAGCGTCTCGGCGAGCTCGAAAGAGAGCTCTCCGAGCTTCAAGAACAACGCGACACGATGCGCGCACAGTGGCTCCGCGAAAAGGAGCTCATCACCGAGATTCGAGAGAAGAAGGAGTTGGTGGAGACCCTCCGCCTCGACCTCGAGCGCGCGCAACGCACCGCGGATTTCGATACGGCGGCGCGCCTTCAGTACGGCGAGATTCCCGCAGCAGAGTCTGCCGTGACCCAAGCGCAGCAAAAGCTCGCCGACGTGCAAGACGGTACTTCCTTTCTCAAGGAAGAGGTCACCGACGAGGACATCGCGCTGGTGGTGTCGAAGTGGACCGGCATCCCGGTGACCAAGATGCTCGAGGGCGAGAAAGACAAACTCCTGCACATGGAGGACAAGCTCCGAGAGCGGGTCATCGGGCAAGATGAGGCGATTGTCGCCGTGTCGAACGCCGTGCGCCGATCACGCGCCGGCCTGAGTGAGCCCAACCGCCCGATCGGTTCGTTTCTATTCCTTGGTCCGACGGGCGTCGGCAAGACCGAACTCGCACGCGCGCTGGCCGAGTTCATGTTCGATGACGACAAAGCCATGATCCGTTTGGACATGAGCGAGTACATGGAGAAGCACGCGGTCGCTAGATTGATCGGTGCGCCTCCAGGCTACGTGGGGTACGAGGAGGGCGGGCAGCTCACCGAGCCCGTGCGGCGGCGACCGTACTCCGTCGTGCTGTTCGACGAGGTCGAAAAGGCGCACCCGGACGTGTGGAATGCACTCCTTCAGGTGCTCGACGATGGTCGCCTCACCGACGGCCAAGGTCGTACCGTCGACTTCAAGAACGTCGTCATCATTCTCACGTCGAATGTGGGGTCTCATCACATCATGGCCCTCGACGACGACGAGGCGATGCGGGCGGCGGTCACCGAAGATCTACGAAACGCGTTTCGTCCAGAGTTCCTGAATCGGCTCGATGAGACGATCATCTTCCACCGGCTCGATCGAACCCAACTCCGGAGGATCGTCGACGTCCAGCTTCGGAACTTCGAAAAGCGGCTCGCCACGCGCGAACTGACCCTCGAGGTCTCCGACGAGGCCAAGGATTTCCTCGCGAACGTGGGCTACGACCCTACCTACGGCGCACGGCCCCTCAAGCGGGCGATTCAACGCCATCTCGAGAACGGGCTGGCCGAAGACATTCTCGCGGGGAGGTTCTCCGCGGGCGATTCGGTGGTCGTCAAGGCTTCCGAGGGCGCGCTCACCTTCGAGAAGGGGGTCCGCGAAGCCTCCCAGGAGGTGCAGCGTTCCGTGGAATAGCCCTGCAAATTTAGCGATTTGCAGAGCAAGTCCAGCCGCATTGTGGGCCTCCTTGCGCCCTTCGGTGCACTATGTAAGCCTCCCGCGCTCTTAGAAGGAGTCAAAGCGTCCATGGTTGAGACCGTCCAAGTTAAACCGATCGAAGTTCACGTGGGTGAACGTGGACTCGAGCGTGCGGTCAAGCACCTCAAGCGCAAGATGGCGACCGAGGGCATCCTTCGCGAGCTCAAGCGGCGCCGTCACTACATGAAGCCTTCGATCAAGAAGCGGAAGAAAGCAGCCGAGGCTGCTCGTCGTCGCCGCAAGCGGATCCGCCAGCTGGCCGAACGCACGTACTAACACGCGCGCCACATCCACCCGATCGCAAGAAGCCGCCTAGAACGTAGGCGGCTTTTCTGTTTGTGGCTCGATCCGCCGACCCGGGCTCCACTCGGTTCTCGTGTCGGTACGGGTTTCGAGAAATCGCGCAAGTCGGTGAAAGTCGCTTCGTCGCTCGATGAACCGTACATCGGTCTGCAACGTGGCCGGATTGATCAGCTGCGAGAACTCCACGTACTGCAAGTCGAGCTGACCGGTGACGCTCACCATGTGTCCGTCGAGGCCCTCTTCGACCAGCGCCCGGAACGCACCGATTCCAAGCTGGCTCGCCAACATGACGTCAAACGCGTGAGGCGGAGCGCACCGAGATTCGTAGCCGAGTTGAATGTGGCGGACCTTCTTGCGGCGTCCGGTGCGCTCTTCGTATCGCGTCTGCACCCGGTCAGACACCATTCTTGCGAGGTCAAACACGCTCAACTGGATGTGCCCGTGTTCGTCGCGCGGCTGCCCATAGAGCGAGTTCTCGGGCAGCAGCTCAGCGAGACCTTCGGCGAGAACCACGGTCCCATAGAACTGCGACCGCTGCTCCCTTGCCAGGATGAGATCGACGATCCGGTCGACCAGCGCAGTCACGGAAAGCCTCCGGTACGTGGTGGGCTGCCCGGTGTTCGGGTCGATGCCCTGCTCGTCGACGGCCAGGTCGCCCTCCACATCCTCGGTCGACAGCACCATGTTGGCTTCGCCGGCGATCGCCACGCCGTAGGAAAGCCACCCGGCTTTTCGGCCCATCGTTTCTACGATGAAATAGCTGCTCGTCGCGATGCAATCCGCTCGGAGATTGAGCAGCTCTTTGGCCATCACGTCGACCGCCGTGAAAAAGCCAAAGGTGAAGTCGATTCCGCGATAGTCGTTGTCGATCGTCTTGGGAAGGTGAACGACGCGGACCCGCTGTGATTCGGGGACGTGATGGCGTTGGTACTCGAAGAGGAAGTTGGCGGTCTTGAGCGTGTCGTCGCCCCCGATCGAGATCAGCGCATCGACGTCGAGATCGGAAAGCGCGCGGTGAATCTGTGAAAGGCGTTCCGTCTTCTCGAGGTCGAGAAGATCCGTTGGGCACTCGATTCCTGCACCCGGGTTCACGCGTGCCGTGCCGATGATGATCCCGCGCGTGTTGCGAAGGCCACGAATGTCCCGAGGCGTCAGGCGACGATAGTGTTCGCCTTCGACCATCGGCTGCTTGGAGGCGTCGTATTCCTGGAGGTTGGTGTAGCCGTGAAAGACCCCAAGCACATCGACACCAGCCTCGAGGAACGAGGTGGCCGCCGCGGCGATGACCGCATTGGCGCCGGGCGCCGGGCCTCCAGAAAACACGATGGCAACTCGCTTGACGGCGTTCATGGAGGTGCACTCTACCGAGCCCCAGTACCCTTAACAAGGCAACATGAGTCCAAGAAATCCGATGTTTCGGCCGAAGCTACGCCGGACTGGATCCTCGCAGCCGAGGTCGGCGCCCTGGCGGATTGCGAGTCGCCTGATGTGGCGCTCTACTCGGGCGCAACGAGATGGCCATCGACCCCCAAGCTCTCGGCTTCGAGACGCCGCCGATCGAGTTCCGCTACGGCTGGCGAGATGCGGTGATCTACGCCCTCGGTGTTGGCGCGACCGCACCGAACGATCTCGACTTCCTGTACGAAGGGCAGGGTCCTCGGGTGCTTCCCACGTTCGCGACGATCCCGACATTCGCGGCCTTCGATGCGTTGGTCGACCGAATCGGTTGCGATCGCGTCGGCATGGTGCATCACAGCCAACGCCTCGAACTCGCTCGGGCGCTTCCGCCCGACGCCATCCTCCGAGTGACCGGGCGGGTTTCGGGGTTGTACGACCTCAAACGCTTTGCGATGTCCGTGTTCGATATCGAAGCCCGGAACGAACGTGACGAGGTCGTCGTGCGGGGCGGCGTCACCCTGCTGTTGCGCAACGACGGGGGATTCGGCGGACCTCGGCCGCCACGCATGGAGCGCGTGACGGTCCCAAGCCGCCCCGCCGATTTCGAGGTGTGCGAGACCATCCCGGCGACCCAAGCGCTGCTCTACCGGCTGAACGGAGACTACAATCCGTTGCACGCGGACCCGGCGTTCGCCTCCGAGGCTGGGTTCGATCAGCCGATTCTTCATGGGCTCTGCACGTTCGGATACGCGGGGCGGGCCGTGCTCGCCGAGGGTTGCGACGGGGACCCCGCTCGGCTTGCAGCGCTCCAAGGACAGTTCAGCGCACCGGTGTTCCCCGGGGACTCCCTCGTGATCGAGGGATGGAAAGAGGATGCCCGAGTCGTGGTGCGGGTGACGACCGAGGGACGGCCGGACGAAGTCGCGCTGAGCCATGCGTACGCGGAGCTGCGCCCTGGCAGCGGACCCGAGAGATGCTAGGCGCAGGAGATGGGCACGCAGTTTAGGGACCAAGTGGTCTGGATCACGGGTGGGGGCAGCGGAATCGGACGCTCGCTCGCCCTCGCTTTCGCAGAATCAGGAGCCAAGGTCGCAGTCTCGGGGCGACGACAAGAGCGTCTCCAACTGGTCGCCGATGAGATCGAGGGCTCCGGTGGTACAGCCCGCGCCATCCAATGTGATGTCGCCGACGAACGCTCGGTCGAGGCGGCTGCCGGACGCGTCGTGACCGAGCTCGGTCGAATGGACGTCGCGGTTGCCAACGCCGGCTTTTCCGTCGCCGGACGAATCGAGAAGCTGTCGGCGGACGACTGGCGACGCCAACTCGACGTCAACGTGATCGGGCTGGCGATGACTGCACGCTACGCGATTCCGCTTCTCAAAGAGAGCGAGGGGCGCTTGGTGCTGGTCGCGAGCGTCGCCAGCATGATCGCCACCCCGGGCGTCGGCGCCTACTCCGCCTCGAAGTACGCAGTGCGCTCGATCGGGCAAACACTGGCCGTCGAACTGCACGGGACCGGCGTCAGCTGCACGACCCTGCATCCCGGCTACATCGAAAGCGAGATCGGCCAGGTGGACAATCAGGGACGATTCGACGCAAGCCGTGAAGACACACGGCCGAAGAAGCTCATGTGGACATCGGAGCGCGCTGCAACCGTGATGCTCGACGCGATCGCCGCCCGCAAACGCGAGTACACCTTCACCGGTCACGGCAAAGTGGGCGCGTTCGTCGGGCGCCACATGCCCGGCCTGGTGCACTTCGGCCTCACCCGCGGGAAGTAGCGGCCTACTGCTCGACGACGAACCGGGACACCAGAATGATGTACGTCTCTTTCTGAGAGCCGAGCGTCTGCCGAATGGATGCCTCGATGCCGAACTTGCCTTGGGAGAAGCCGGCGCCCGCCGTGATCTGATTCAGATCACGCCCGTTGTCGCGCCGGTAGCCGATGCGGAGAGGCACTTTCTCCCCGGCGACGAATTGCGCGCCACCGCCGAGCAGCAGTTCCGTCTTCTCGAATGTCGAGAGGTCGGCCAGGAGGTCGAAGCCGGCGGTGAAAGACTCGATGGGCACGATCGACACGCTTCCGCCCGCCATCTGCGGCGCGAGTGGGGAGTCGGTCTTGACGAGGTTGTAGCCGAGGCCGGCGATCTTGATGAAAGGGAGCGGCGTGATGGTGAGAGATGCGTCCACGGTGATGCCGTTGAACGAAGGCCCGATTCGCTCGCCGTCGAACGTCTTGCTGTCGAACCGACCCCACCGGACCGCGAAACCGAGCGAGAGCTGTTCGATCGCTTTGATCCCGATCGCCGTGCGCCAATCGAGGCCATCGTATTCGCGATCGGTGCCGGCAAACGTCGCACGGAAGCTGGTGCCGAGCGAGATGCGCTGGCTGGTCGCCGAATCGACGATCGAGGTTCCGATCGTCCAATAGGTGTCGCCGTCGCCCGGGATCAGCTGCGAAAACGCTTCGATGTCGTAGCCGCGCTGCGCCCCCATGTTGGACGCGTTATAGGCGAGTGCCGACGTTCCCATCGCCCCGGCCCGTGAACCGGTCCCCATGCCCAAGGTGTACGCCGTCTCGAGGGTGTCCTCGGGCGTGACGGAGCGCGGGGCTTCCTGAGAGACCCCTGGGGGCGCCGCGGTTTGGGCGAACCCGAGCCGCGGCGTCGTGAGTACACACGCCCCAGCGGCGAGCAAGATCGCCAAAAAACCTCGTATTTCCCACATGGTCGGTGCCCCGCGCGAAGCTAGCAGCGTTGGATCTTGGCTCCAAATTGTCGGCCCCTGCGCAACTCTCCACCGGGAACAACGAACCGCGACCCTTCATCCTTCCCAGGTTTGCGCCGCGGGATCCTCGCGCTAGGAGCGTCCGGATGTGGGACGCACTTCTCGACAAGTCGCTCGTGGGATACACAGCCCTCGGGTATCGGTGGCGGCCGCATCCGCCGGTCTCGGTTGACCTGACGGGGAAGTCAGCGTTGGTCACGGGCGCGACGTCGGGGCTTGGAAAGGCCACCGCAACCGCGTTGGCCTCGCTTGGGGCGTCGGTGACGATCGTGGGGCGCGATCCCGAAAAGACTTCGCGTGTTCGCACGGAGATGTTCCGGAGGACCGGCAACGAGGCGATTGCCGTGGAGATCGCCGACCTCAGTATCATGAACGAGGTGCGGGCCTTGGCCTCTCGCTTCCGAGGCCCGCTTCACCTCTTGGTCAACAACGCGGGAGTGATGCTCCGAGAGCGGCAGGTGACCTCGGAAGGGTTGGAGGCGACCTTCGCGACGAACCTGCTCGGCCACTTCGTCTTGACCCGTGCGTTGATGCCGAGGCTTCGCGCCAGCGCGCCCGCCAGAATCGTCAACGTTTCCTCAGGGGGGATGTACACGCAGCGGCTTCGTCTCGACGATCTCCAAATGTCGAAGGGCACGTACGACGGCACCGCCGCCTACGCGCACACCAAACGGGCGCAGGTGATTCTGACCGAGCAATGGGCGGACCAACTCCGCGGGAGCGGCGTGACGGTCCACGCGATGCACCCGGGCTGGGCCGACACCCAGGGCGTGGCGGATTCGCTCCCGAGGTTTCACACGCTGATGAAGCCACTCCTGCGAACTCCCGCGGAGGGTGCGGACACGATCGTGTGGTTGTGCACGTCTCCGGAAGCCGCTGAAACTACTGGTCTTTTTTGGCACGACCGGCGCCCGCGCCCCACCCACAGAAGCCGGCGCACCCAGGCCACACCTCAAGATCGGGACTCGCTCGAGGATACCCTCGAGTCGCTGGCGCCAGCGGCAGCGGATGCACAAGATACGACGGGATGGTGAAACCGAGGAAAGAGGGCGCGGCCCGGCGACGTGCGGCCACGATCTCGCTCTACGCGACCAGTTGGGTCGTCCTCACGGCGCTCGCACCCGCCTGGGTCCCCTTGGCGTGGATCCTCGGCTTGTTCCGCCAACGTTCCTTCATCGTGCTTCGCTTGCTTGCGTTTGGCTGGTTCTATTTCGGATTCGAGATGTTCGCGCTTCTGCGTGTTGCGTTTCACTGGACGCGCCTCCGGTACGACGAAACGCGTTGTTTTCCAAGAATCGTCTCGCTCCAAACCTGGTGGGCGACGACGGTTCTCACAGTCGCGTGTCGCATGCTTCGGCTGGAGGTGTCGGTCGAGGGCGCAGAGGTCGCAACGCGTGGCCCTGCGATTCTTCTGATCCGGCATGCGAGCATCCTCGATACTTTGTTGCCTTGCGTGTACCTCCAACGGGCGACGCAATGGCAGGTGCGGTACATCCTGAAGCAAGAGCTTCTGGTCGATCCATGCCTCGACGTGGTGGGTCACATCCTGCCGAACTACTTCGTCGATCGCACCGGCAACACCGCGGTAGAGCTCCAAGGCATCCGTGATCTCGTGACCGATCTGGGCACGGATGGAGTGCTGATTTATCCTGAAGGTACTCGCTTTTCGCCGAAAAAGAGGGAGCGTGCGCTTGCTCGCGTCGCACGCGAGATGCCGGCGTTTGCGGCCCAGGCCGAGACTCTGGTTGGGGTCCTTCCGCCAAAACCTGGTGGCGTGCTCACGCTTCTCGAGGAACTGCCCGACGTCGATTGCGTGTTCGTCGCACACACCGGCCTCGAGCACTTCGCTACGGTTCGAGACCTGTTGAGCGGCAGCGTGGTTGGATCGCGTGTGCAGATCCGCGTGTGGCGCGTGTCGTCCGATCAGGTGCCACGAGACAAGGACGACGCACTGCGCTGGCTATTCGGGCAGTGGGGTCGTGTGAGTGAGTGGGTCTGTCAGGGCTCCGCAGTTCGGTGAACTGTGCGTGGATAACTTGTGGATGAAGTCAGTCACGCGTACAGATCGCGGGCATTCGCGAAACGCAAAACAGTCAACAGCCTGTGGAAGAAATCGCAATGGCTGCTCGAATCGATGTTGCGCAAACGATAACACCGCTTAATTCAGAGTGATTGCAACACCTTGTCAACAGGCATGAAACAGCGCGTGACGCACACGGTTCGAGTGTCAAAAAATCTGCGTTTGAATCTTACGCGATCCCAAGTGTTTAGAAGTTTGTCGTTCGATCCCCGTAGACGCTCGTGAAACGGACTGCTAGCTTCGGCGCCCTTCACTGGGAGAGAGCACCAGACGAAGTCGCCGGGTCTGCGGATGGTGAAACAAGAATTCGACCCAAAACGCTGTGGACGTTTTGGGGACGACGACGCTGAAGTGCGCGTTTTTCTGGGGTATGGAGACGATGGAACAACTGTGGGAACGGGCACTGGGCAGCCTCCAAACACATCTCTCTCCCGAGAACTTCGAAACCTGGATACGTCCCGTGCAGTTCGGCGGCGTCGAGACTGACTCGATCGTCCTTCGCATCCCGAACCAGTTCTTCGCGGACTGGATCTCCACACACTACCTCGACCTGATTTTCGATACGCTCGACCAAGAAGCCAACGGCAGCACGGTTCCGAAACGTGTCCGTTGGGAGTTGGACGAGACGCTTCGCGAGAAGGCACAGGCTGCACGAGAGGTCTCGAGCCCACCCCCACGGCGTGCGGAAACTCGGGCTCCCTCGATCTCAGCCGACCTCAATCCCAAATACCGTTTCAAGAACTTCGTGGTCGGCCCGGCCAATCAGCTCGCCCACGCCGCGAGCGTTGCTGTGGGCTCCGACCCGGGCCGCCGCTACAACCCACTGTTCATCTACGGAGGGGTTGGGCTCGGCAAGACCCACCTGGTCAACGCGATCGGTCACACCGTCCTTCAACGAAACCCGCGCGCACGAATCCTGTATGTGTCTGCCGAGCGCTTCACCAACGAGTTCATCTGGTCCCTTCAGAATCACGAAATCAGCGCGTTTCGTGATCGATACCGCTCGCATTGCGACGTGCTTCTGATGGACGACATCCAGTTTCTGGCGGGCCGCGAGCAGACCCAAGAAGAGTTCTTTCACACGTTCAACGCGCTCTACCACTCCGACAGGCAGATCGTCGTCACCTCGGACGTCTATCCTCAGCAGATCTCGGAGATGCAGGAACGACTCGTCAGCCGGTTCCAGTCAGGGATGGTTGCGGACGTGCAGGCGCCGGAGCTCGACACGCGAATCGCGATTCTCCAGCAGAAGGCGGAAAGCGAGAGCATCGTCCTGCACAGCGAAGTCGCGCTCTTCATCGCCCAAACGGTTCGTAGCAACATCCGCGAGCTCGAGGGGACCCTCTTGCGTATCGCGGTCAAGGCGGAGCTTCTCGGGCAGCCCATTGGGCTCGAGCTTGCCAAAGAGGCGATGCGTGCCGTGATCCCGAATCACGACACGGCGACCAGCGTGGAAGACATTCAGCGCATCGCATGCGGGTACTTCGGCATTCGCCTCGTGGATTTGAAGTCGCGCAGACGGCATCGAGCGGTCAGCTTCCCGAGGATGGTGGCCATGTACGTGTGCCGCCAACGCCTAGGCACCAGCTACCCTGAGCTCGGAGAGCGCTTCGGCGGCAAGGATCACACGACGGTGATCAGCGCGGTCCGAAAAATCGGCGGCCTCGTCGAGGCTCAGGACGAGCAAGTGCTGAGTGCGGTGGGTGCCATCGAGCGCAAGCTCGGCCTTTGAGCCCTTCCGCATGGCGCCTCTCCCACCCCTCGAACCCGCCCGCCCGCGGCTGGGTTTCGCCTGCTTTCGTGACGCCCAATCACACCTCGGAGGACCGGGCTTTTGGGCGCCTTTTGGTGTATACCCGCCCCTGTGCACGAACTGCGATCAAGGTGGGGAGTAACCCTGTGGACAGCGCGGGGATCTCGTAGTCCCCAGTCGGTACCCTGCCCATCAAGTCCTGAAAATTCTCTAAAACCACAGTCTTTCCAACCGCTTGCCCAACTTGATTCACAATTCACAGCCGTTAAGACGACGAAGAGATCTTTAAATTAGAAGAACTAGTGCGTGGATAACCTGGCAACGTCTTTTCTGAGAGCAATGGAGTAACCCTCATGGAGCTTACGATCGAGAAGCAAGAGTTCCTTCGTGGTCTTGCACGCACACATGGTGTCGCCGACCGCAAGAGCTCGATGCACATCCTGTCGAACGTCCTGCTAACCGCGGAAGGCAATGACAAGCTTCGCCTCTCTGCAACCGACCTCTACCTTGGAGTGACTGCGGTCGTCCCTGCCACGATCAAAACCTCAGGCACCATCGCCGTGGCTGCCCGGACCCTGTACGACATCGTCAAGAACCTTCCGGATGGCGAAGTCAGTTGGACCCTGAGCGACAGTCATGCGGTTGAGCTCAAGTGCGGAAAGGTTCGCTATCGCATCCCCGCCATGCCCGGAGAAGACTTCCCACCGCTACCGAATGCAGGCGACAGCGAGTTTGCAGAGCTCGACGCGACGGGCTTGGCGGAGTTGATCGGGCTGACCCAGTACTCGATGTCTCACGATGATACGCGCCCCCACCTGGCCGGCACGTTATTCGAGGGCGATGGCAAGGTCGTTCGAATGGTGACCACCGATGGGCACAGGCTCTCGAAAGCCGAGCGCAAGATCACCGGCAAAGGGCCGATGATGAACTTCTCGATGTTGGTGCCGCACAAGGGAATTTCCGAACTCAAACGCCTGCTCGACGACCTGAAGACCGCGAAGGGCAAAGGAGATTCTGGTGCGACGATCGGAATCGCGACAGCGGGTGGGAATGCGTTCTTCAAGCGCGAGGACCTCGCGCTCAGCGTGAAGCTCGCCGACGAGCATTTCCCGCCCTACAACAAAGTGATTCCGTCGAAGCAGAGCCGCACCGTCATCGCCGCACGAGGGCCCTTGGTCGAAGCGCTCCGCCGCATCAGTCTCGTTGCCAACGACAAGAGCGGTGGCGTGCAACTCATGATCGAGCCGGGCACGCTTCGTCTCCAGAGCCAGAACCCCGATGTCGGTGAAGGCAGCGAAGAAGTCGACGTCGACTACGCGGGAGATGAGCTCCGAATCGGTTTCAACGCGCGGTACCTTCTCGATGTGCTTGGCGCGATGCCCTACGACGAGATCGCGATCGAGTTGAGTGGTGAACGCGATCCGGGCGTCTTGAAGCCCGTTGGGGCCGACTCCGAGTTTATCGGTGTGATCATGCCGATGCGCATCTAGCGTGGGGGCCGAGTCCCCAACCCGGGTCACCGCGCTGCGGGTGCAGGGCTTCCGGAACCTCGAGGCGTTCACCTTTTCGCCTGGCCCGCACTTCAACGTGATCCACGGAGACAACGGGGCCGGTAAGTCCAACCTTTTGGAAGCCATCGATTATCTCGGCGCGCTCAAGAGTTTTCGGGGCGCGAAGACCGACGATCTCATCGGGCTCAATCAAGATTCGGCGGTACTCGAAGCCGCAATCGCCGGTGCCGCGGCGCCCCACAAACTCCGCATCGAGCTCGGCCGGCACACGCGGCGAAAGCTCGTCCTCGACTCCAAACGTCCCCGGTCGACGAGCGCGTGGCATCAGAGTGTGCAGATGGTGCTCTTTCATCCCGGCGATCTCGTGCTGGCTGCGGGTGCCGCCGATCGTCGTCGCGCGTTTCTCGATCGCATTCTCCAACAAATGGATCCGATCTACGCATCGACACTTGCAAGCTACGAGAAGGCCCTCAGGAGTCGCAATCGGCTCCTGAAGGAAGACCGCATCGATCGTCGGTCAGTTCGGGCCTACGACGCGATCCTCAGCAAGGCTGGGGCGGTTGTCGGTCAGGCTCGCGCCCGGCTCATCGCCGACCTCGCGCCGCGTGTCGTGCGCGCGTTCTCGGAAGTGTTCGCAGGTGATACCCCGCTTGGGGTCCATTATCTGCCCCGTGTCGAACCGACGGAGGAAGCGATCGCCGAGGCGCTCGAGGCTGCATTCGACAAAGACCGTGCGCGCGGGTTCACCGCGGACGGCCCGCATGGCGACGACTTGGCACTCGAGCTCCATGACGTGCGCGCGCGACACCACGGTTCGCAAGGGCAACACCGTACGATCGTCTTGGCGCTCAAGACCGCCGAGCTCGACCTACTCAGCGAGCGCACGGGCAGGGTACCGATCTTGCTCCTCGACGACGTGTCGAGCGAACTCGATCGGAGCCGCAACCGCCGATTTTTCGAAGTGTTGAGCCGGGCGGGGGGGCAGGTCTTTCTGACCACCACACACCCGGAGTTCATCCTTCTCGAGAACGACCGCCTCGATTTTCAGGTCGAAGCGGGGCGCGTCAGTTGATGACTTTCGCCGATTTGATGTAGTCGAGCTTCGGAAAATCCTTCTTCAAATACGCGTTGCCTTCCGACTGCAGACGCCCTTGAGAGGGGCCACGCCCTCCTGGCGCACCCTCGCCGTAGCCGGAGTACAGCGCATCGACGACCGTCATGTCTTGGACCTTGCCAAAGGGCGAGAAGCCCATTCCGTCGAGGCGCGAGTTGTCACCGAAGTTGATGAAGAACTGTGTCGTCCTCGAGTCGGGGCCGGAGGTCGCGAAGGACACCGTGCCGCGGCTGTTGGTTCCCTTGACCGGGTCGTCGGGAATCCGCTTTTCACGCCAAATGGTGTTTTGGGCGGGGTCTCCGCTGATTCCAACCTGCGCCATGAAACCGCTGATTACCCGAAAGAACGCGACATCGTTGAAGTAGCCGGCGTTGACCAATTCGTAGAAGCGGTCCGCACCATGGGGCGCCCAGTCGCGGTGGACATCGATGATGATCGGGCCTTTGGTGGTGTCGAGTTCGACCGTGTAGCGGTCGGGTGCTTTGTTGGGTTCGTCGTCTGGCAGCTTGGCCTCCTCGGGTGCGTCCGCCGGGCTCTTCTCGGCCGGGGGCGCGGTGTTTGTCGTTTCGTTCTTGGGGCACCCGCCGAGGACGAGGAGTGCGCCAGCCAGGATCAGCAACACAGCGTTTCGCATGCCGTACCTTGGCAAGCCGGGCCCCCTGCGCAAGTCGCTGCCCGTCTAGTTGTCGAAGAGACCGCGGAGCTTGCCCAAGAAGCTCGCCTGCTCCGTGTGGCCCTGGTCGCCGATTTCGTGAGCCAGCTCGGTGATCAGTTTGCGCTGCCTCCGACTGATCTCGCGAGGCACCTCGACCACGACCGTCACCAGTTCATCGCCCTTTCCGTAGCCGCCGTACACCGGAATTCCCTTGCCGCGGAGGCGAAAGACCTTCCCGGAAGGGGTTCCCGGCGGGACCTTCATCACGACCGTTCCGTCGAGGGTCGGGACGTCGATGCTGGCCCCGAGCACGGCTTGCGGAAACGAGATCGGCACCGACACGAGGATGTCCGCGCCCTCCCGCTCGAAAAGCGAATGGCCTTTGACGCTGATGTGGATATGCAGGTCGCCGTTCCCGCCTTCACCTGGCTCTCCGGCGCCGCGTACGGTTCGAACCGCACCATCTTGCACCCCAGCAGGGATCTTGACCGACATCGACTCGGGCCGGAGGCGGCTGCCCACGCCTTTGCACTCTTGGCACGGCGAGGGGATCTTCGTCCCGGTTCCACTGCAACCATGGCACGGGCGTGGCGCCGCAAAAAGGCCGCGCTGATAGCGAACCTGGCCCCGCCCCTGACAGACGTTGCATTTGTGAACCGGTGTCCCCGGCTGCGCGCCGTTGCCGTCGCATGCCTTGCACGGCGATGGGCGATTGACGTCGATTGCTTTGTCCACTCCGAGGGCGGCCTCGACAAACGAGATGTCGAGCTCGTACTTGAGATCGCGTCCCCCGCGTCGTTTTCGTCGACCGCTGTTGAAGACCTCGCCAAAGAGTCCCTCGAGAATGTCGCTTACCGCCCCGAAGTCCCCGGGCTCGAAGCCGGTGCCGTTGCTTTCGAACGCGCTATGACCATGGCGATCGTAGCGGTCCCGTTTGTCGGGATCACTGAGCACCGCGTACGCTTCACTCGCCTCTTTGAACGAATCCTCCGCGGCGGGGTCGTCCGGGTTTCGATCGGGGTGATACCGCATCGCCAGGCCGCGATAGGCTTGTTTGATCTCGTTCGCGGAGGCGGTCCGCGTGACCTCGAGGATCACATAGTAGTCGCGTTTACTCACGGCTTTCGCAGTGTAGGCGGGCGGCACCACCGCGCAAACGGCGTGGAAGATCGAGGGAAAGTGTGGGAGTGGAGAGAGGTGGATGTGCTCGAGATCGAGCTGGAGTCTGAGGACGTCGGGCGGCGGATCGACGTCGTCCTCGTGAGACGGGTGGACGGACTGAGCCGCGGACGGGCCAAGTCCCTCTTCGACGAGGGGCACGTGACGATCAATGGTCGGCTGGCCGCCAAGGGCCAACGCATCGCGTCGGGCGATCGCGTCCGGGTCGCCATGGTTCCGGGGGCTTCCGGTTTCGAGGCGACACCAGATCCTGAGATCGAGCTCCTCATCGTCGAGGAGACCCCCGACTTCGTGGTGGTCGACAAGCCGGTGGGCATGCCGAGTCACCCGTTGCGTGCCGGGGAGCGTGGCACGGTGGCGGGGGCGCTTCTCGCCCGCTACCCGGAGATGCGTGGTGTCGGCTACGGGGCGCGGGAGCCGGGCATCCTCCACCGACTCGACAACGACACGTCGGGGCTTCTGCTCGCGGCGAGGCATCAAGACGCCTTTCGGCGGCTTCGGGAAGAGCTACGCGCGGGGCGCATCGACAAGCGCTACGTCGCCAACTGTCTAGGCACCGTGACTGCGCCCGCGATGGTCGACCTTCCGATCGCTGCCGACCCGCACGATCGCCGCAAGGTGCGGGCATGCAGAGACCCACGCGAGGCTAAGCGCCTTCGTGCACAAGCGGCACGCACCGAGATCCTCGCGAGCGTTCCGGAGTCCACCGGCTCGCGCGTCGAAGTCCGGGCGAACCATGCGCGACGCCACCAAATCCGGGTGCATCTCGCCGCGATTGGTCACCCCTTGCTCGGGGATACGTTGTATGGAGCGCCGCCGAACGAGGACCCTCACCATCATCTTCGCGCGACGGGGCTTCGCTTCGAGTTCGACGGCCGCACGATTCAGGTTCGCGTGTAGCCGACGCCTCAGAAAGGGATCCGAACCCCCGTCTGTGCGACGACTTGGTTGCCGAACGCATTCGTGTTCCATCGGTAGTTGAAGCTGATGTCGAACTGCGCCCCGACGATCGACCGATGGGCACGGCCCTCGAGAAAGGATCCGAGCACCAGGAGTTGGATTCCGAGCTCGTTGATGTGGAACGCACTCATCTTCGGGTCTGAGGTCACGAACTCGTCCTCGAACGTGTAGGCGTTCGGGTCCGGTAGGTAGAAGAAGGAAGATGTTTGTTGGTAGTATCGGTAGCGAAGGCGAGTCTGGAAATATGGCGACATCTCCTGGTAGTAGCGAAACTCGGGATTGATCGCGCCGACGCCCCAGTCATCGAAATAGGATCGATAGATGCCCTGCAACGAGCTCTTGGAGCGAGGGATGTACCAAGCGAGCCTCGAGTAGAGGAGGTTTCGTAGTCGGAGTGGCGGATGTTCTTCGGGGCGCTGGCCACCCAGAACGGTTCGATAGGGGTTGGCGAGGAAGCCAGATTGCACCGTGAAGTCGTACCCGACCTCCATGATGAGAGTCGGCGTCAGGACCTGCTCCCAGCCCACCGCCACCGAAAACGCGTCGAGCGATTCTCGGAAGCTGCTGCTCGACGTGTTGCCTTCTTCGTCCGGCCGCATGCCGGTCCCTCCGCGGAAGTTCTGACGTATCTCGTCGTGCAGATACGTGATTTGGCCGCGAAACTTCGTCGCTCGATCCGCGAGCCAGATCGTCGGCTGGAAGAACGAGCTGAACGAGAAATAGTCAGGCTCTTTGCTGAAGCGAACCCCACCGAAGACGTCGACCGGGTTCTCACGTTCGTAGAATTCGTGGCCGCCTTTGACCGATACGTCGTGCCGGATCTCCGTGAAGCGCGTGTCTTCGAGCGCACCGGTCGCGATGCTTGCGCTGGTGATCGAGTCGACGAGGTAGTCGACGCGAAGCCGACTCCCTTGCGGGGCGTCGAGATCCGCGATGATCTCGGGAGCCAAGACGCGGGTGCTGCGGTCCCAGTAGTAGTTGCCGCGCACCTGCACGTCGCCGGTCCAAGTACCTGTGACCTCGTCGGCATGTGAGCCGAGAGGAGACGAGCTGAGCAGCACGACAGTGACCGCGAGAAGCGGTTGGAACGAAGTCGAAACTGACCGCCGTATTGAACCGGTCAGTTGCACCCGCAGCCGCCGCCGGCGCTGCCGACGCCCCCGGTCGCACCCTCGCGGGAATCGAGCACGTGCGAGTAGAACTTCGCTTCGGTGGCTTCCCGCTCGAAGTCCATGCTTGGTCGCGAGAGATACTCACGCTCATACGGCTTGACCGTCGCGCAACCTGAGGTTGCGAGGCCCAGCAGAATGCAGCAGAGCGCTAAAGCGAGGGCGCGGGGTTTTCGTCGCTCTCGGTCAAGTGACGCGCGAGTCCGACGAGGGGAGTGAGAAGTACGCGGGTGGTGGTTCGCAGCCATGGGTGCTCGGCAATGAAATCGGCGGCGTACGGGCCCCACGCATAATAGAGATCCACGAAGGCTCGACCCGCGCTGTGGGTCATCAGATAACGATCACGGAAGCGCCGAAGCGCCCAGATCTCGTCTGCGAGCGGGGAACCGTAGGCTGCGGTTGCGACAAAGCAAGGGGGGACGGTGGTGAAGTCGATTCGACTGGTGGTCAGCGCGGTCTGAGACACAGAGCTTCGGCCCTGGCATACGTCGAGTGCGGACATCTCGAGTTCGTATCGCGTCTCGTGACGGTCGAACGCGATGTCGACCTCGATGCGATCTCCGGGGTCGAGGCAATCTCCGTCGCCGTCGATGTCGAGCCCGTTCCTGCAGGCGCCGGTCGCGTCGGCGACATACGGCGCACACAGGGACTCGATCCATGTCTCGGGGGCGCAGTCTTCTGCGACTGGGATGCGCAACCGATCCCCGACGACGGGTCGACCTTCGGCGCTGAACGCCACGGTCCGGGCCTCGTCTTCGACAGTGCCATCACTCGTCAGGATCTCGTACTGTCGCAAGGGACGCGCGCTTGCCGGGATCGTGAAGCCGAGGCGACCGACACGATGGGACCATTTTGTGTCCGGATGGTTTGCGGTCTCGAGGTCTTCGATGTCGTCCGGGAAACCCTGAACGTCGCACGCTCCGGTGCACCGATCGTCGGGGCCGCAGATGAACCCGGCGTCGCAGTCGGCACTCTCCGTACACGCTTCGAGGCACTGCGGGGGCGGGGCGTCGCTCGAGCAGATGTTGGTCTCGAGAACACTCAGCGTGGCGCGCGCGCCGCTCGGGTCTCGTGCGAGGCGGTCCGCGCCACTCCCGGGTGCGGTAGCCGGATCGTCGGCGATGGATCCGTCCATCGCGGTCAGGGTCCCATCTTCGCCGTGAAGACTTCCGTACCCCACGGGGCCGTCGATCACGTACTCGGCGATCGGGGGACCGAGTGCGAAGGGGATGCTGTACACCACGGAAGGCTGGCCCCTGTATGGGTAGCCGTACGTCTCCGCCCAGAAGTCCCAAGCGTCCGAACTGGGCGTTGGGTATTCGAGATCATTGAAGTTTTCGTTGTAGTCGCCTTCGACGTTGACCTCGATCCAGAGCGTGTACTCGCCGTCCTCCCATTCGCCGGGGAGGATGTATTGGATCGCGACGGGTTGCCCGCCCGCGGGTGTCGCCATGGTGACCGCGTCGATCTCGGGCATCACCCGTGTCGCTTCATCGGCAAAGAGCGCGGCGTCGGGATGGTCGAACTGGCCGAGCCCATCGATGTCACGACGCGGAGGATAGATCGATCTGATTCCGAGTTCGCGCATGGCGTCTCCGCCCCCGGGGCCGACGAACGGCTCGGCGTAGCCGTCACTCGCGTCTTGTTCGTCGAGAAACCGACCCTTGTCGCTGCTGAACACACTCGCACAAGTCACGGCGTCGAGCGCGTCGCGTGTAGTCGTCGTTTGATCGAACGACAGGCAGAAGTAGTTGTCGGGGGATGCGTCGACCGACGTGCGCGCTGCGAAACCCTCGGAGTCGCGATCTTGAAAGATCACACGAGGAAAGAACTCCCCCTCAGGTGCAGTGGCCCGGCGCCAACCCCAGATCGGAAGGATTCCTTCGCGTCTCCCATAGGGCCATCGAAAACCGCTGTTCATCTGCGAGGCACCCGGTCGGTTGCCGACTCCGCGCAGCGACGTCGAGGAAGTCAGACGGACGGTGCGCAGAAAGGTGCCGTCTGCGCGCTCGATCCAAATCGCGAGTTGCGCGCGCTCGGTCGGCGTGAATTCGAGTTCGATCAGGCGCTCTTGTGCGGTGGTATTCGCCACACAGCACAGGCCCATCCCGAGGGTCCACAAACCAAGCCAACCAAAACGCATGCCCTCGGCAGCCTAGCTGTCGGACTTTTCCGGCTCAAGGAAACGCCCGGCGCAGGCAAAAAGTTAGCGAATTCGAACGCCTAGAGGGTCCTCAGCGGCGGGGGCGTTGGGTCTGCCGGTCGCGTTTCGGAGGCTGCTGTGGGCCGGGCGTACGTGACGCACGGAGCTGTTCGATTTGATCGCGGAGCTGCGCTGCTTTCTCGAACTCGAGTTGCTCCGCGGCGAGCAACATCTCGCTCTTCAGTTCTTCGATGCGGGCGGGGATGTCCGCTGGCTCTTCGCCAGCGCGCAAGATCGGGATCACGACGTAGTCCCCAGCGCCGGTCGACGGGTCCATTTCGAGCACCGCTTTGGTGATCGTGCGAGGCGTGATTTCGTGCTCCGCGTTGTACGCGTTCTGTCGTTCGCGTCGTCGCTCGGTTTCGTCGATCGCACGCTGCATCGCGTCCGTGATTCGGTCGCCGTACATGATCACTTCGCCACGCACGTTGCGGGCCGCGCGCCCGGTGGTCTGAATCAGCGAGCGTGGCGAACGGAGAAAGCCTTCTTTGTCCGCGTCGAGAATCCCCACGAGGGAGACCTCGGGGAGATCGAGCCCTTCGCGCAGCAAGTTGATGCCGACGAGCACGTCAAATTCGCCACGCCTCAAATCTCTAAGAATTTCAACGCGTTCGAGCGTGTCTATATCCGAATGAAGGTACCGAACCGCGACACCCAGCTCGCTGTAGTACTCGGTGAGATCCTCGGCCATTCGTTTGGTCAATGTGGTGATCAGCACCCGTTCGTCCCGTTCGACGCGCGCGCGGATCTCGCTCAACAAGTCGTCGACTTGGTGTTTGGTGGGGCGCACGTGGATCTGCGGGTCGAGGAGACCTGTCGGACGAATCACCTGCTCGACGACGACGCCACTCGCTTGCTCGATCTCCCAGTCCCCCGGCGTCGCACTCACGTGCAACACTTCCCCGACGCGCTCCTGCCATTCGGCGAACTGAAGGGGTCGGTTGTCGAGCGCACTCGGGAGACGAAACCCATGCGAGACGAGCGTCTCCTTCCTCGAGCGGTCCCCCCGATACATCGCACCGAGCTGTGGGACCGTGATGTGTGACTCGTCGAGGACCACCAGGAAGTCGTCAGGGAAGTAGTCGAGGAGGGTTGGTGGAGGTTCGCCCTCTTTGCGGCCCGATAGATGCCGGCTGTAGTTCTCGATTCCGTGACAGAAACCCATTTGCTCGAGCATCTCGAGGTCGTAGATAGTCCGTTGCTCGAGGCGCTGCTTTTCCAGCAATTTCCCTTCTGATTCGAGCTTGGGGAGCCATTCGAGAAGTTCCTCGCGAATCGACTTGATCGCGCGTTTTCGGTGCTCGTCCGGTGTGACGTAGTGGCTACCTGGATACACGCCGTACTGCTCGAGTTCGGCGATGACCTTGCCTCGGGTTGGGTCGATTTCGACGATCCGTTCGATCTCATCGCCCCAGTACTCGACGCGCACCGCGAGGTTCTCGGAGTGCGCCGGAAAGATTTCAACGACGTCTCCGCGGACGCGAAACGTGCCGCGGTGAAAGTCGATGTCGTTGCGCTGGTATTGAATGTCGACGAGACGGCGTAGCAAACGGTCTCTCCGGTACTCTTCGCCGACTTCGAGGTTGATCAGCATCTCTTGGTACCATTCGGAAGAACCGATGCCGTAGATGCACGAAACGCTTGCCACGATGATCACGTCGCGACGGGCCAAGAGTGATCGCGTGGCACTGTGGCGCATGCGGTCGACCTTGTCGTTGATGATCGCGTCCTTCTCGATGTAGGTATCGGAGGACGGGATGTACGCTTCGGGTTGGTAGTAGTCGTAGTAGCTGACGAAATATTCCACCGCGTTCTTTGGAAAGAGGTCGCGCATCTCGCTGTAGAGTTGCGCGGCGAGGGTCTTGTTGGGGGCGATGATGAGGGTCGGTCGCTGGGTCGCTGCGATGACATTGGCCACGGTGAACGTCTTCCCGCTGCCCGTGATGCCGAGCAGGACCTGGTGCGCGTCCCCGCGCTCGAGGCCTTCGAGCAGTTCCTTGATCGCGGTCGGCTGATCGCCTTTCGGCGTCAATTCGCTGATCAGCTCGAGTTCTTGACCCATAGGTTGAGGCTATCACCGCTTGAAAAAGGGGAAAGTCGCCTTAGAAGGCTCGGATGGATGTGGCGCGTTTTTGGGATCTGACGACGGCGACAGCAGCGAGCGCGGCACGCCCCAACTTTGGGAACTACCACCACACCCGGACGAAGGACCCGGCGAGGCCGCTCGAGCTCTACGAGTTCGAGGTATGTCCGTACTGCCGAATCGCGCGCGAAGCATTGAGCGCACTCAGCCTCGATCCGATCGTGTATCCGTGCCCGAAGGGAGGTCGCCGTTTTCGCGAGAAGGTAAAGACGGAAGGTGGCCGATATCAGTTTCCGTACTTGGTGGATCCGAATACGGGCGTCGCGATGTACGAGTCCGCTGACATCGCGGAGTACCTGTTTCGTGAGTACGGGGGCAAGCGCGCGCCATGGTTCCTGCGCCGGCGCACGTTCGCAGTCGGTACGTCGATGCTTGCGTCCGGGTTTCGTCCACAGAAGGGGCGCCGCGCGGCACCATCACGACAGCCGGAAGAGCTTCTCGAGCTCTACTCCTACGAAGGCTCCCCGTTCTGTCGCATCGCGCGCGAAGCGTTGTGCGAACTCGAACTGCCGCACCAACTGCGAAACCTGCCTAGGGACAGTCCGTCGCGCCACGGTTTCGTGGAACTCTCTGGGAAGATGCAGGTGCCCTATCTGGTCGACCCAAACACGGGCGCCGAGATGTTCGAGTCGGACGCGATTCGCGACTACCTCTACGCCACCTATGCGCTTAACCCTTCGTAAAAGGGGACTGTCCCCTTTTTTGGGTTATTGGTGCTTGCGCGCGAAATTGTTGGCGAAATCGACGAATGTTTGGACGTTGGAGGGGTCCATGGCGTTGTACATGGAGGTGCGGATGCCGCCGACGGAACGGTGGCCCTTGAGGCCAACCATGCCGGCTTTGGCGGCTTCGGCGATGAACTGCTTTTCGAGATCTTCGCTCGGGAGTCGGAAGACGGGGTTCATCACCGAGCGTGATTCCATCTCGACCGGGCAACGGAAGAAACCCGGGTTTGCGTCCACCATTCCGTAGAGCATCTCTGCCTTCGCACGGTTGCGTGCTTCCATCGCAGGTGCGCCGCCTTCGGCCTTCACCCAGCGGAGCACGTTTCGCACCATGTACACCGGGAACGTTGGGATCGTGTTCTGCATCGAGTCGCCGGCGAGGATCGTGCTGTAGCGGAAAATGTTCGGGATCGTCTCCGGGCTGTTTTCGCAGAGATCGCGACGAATGATCAGAACCGTGATCCCGGCAGGCCCGAGGTTCTTCTGCGCGCCTGCGTAGATCAATCCGAACTTCGACACGTCGATTGGGCGCCACAAGATGTCGCTCGACATGTCGGCGACCAGGGGCACGTCCCCGGTGTCAGGAAACTCGTGGAACTGCGTTCCCATGATGGTGTTGTTGCTCGTCATGTGGACGAACGCGGCGTCGGAGTCGAGATCGAGGTCCGCTTGGGTCGGGACGCGGGTGTACTTCCCGTCGACTTCACCGGTTCCTGCAGCGCGTGCCTGGCCGGTTACGCGCGCCTCAGCCAGTGCCTTCTTGCTCCATGTGCCGGTCATGATGTAATCGGCCGACTGGCCCGGGCTGCGCAAGTTCATTGGCGCCAAGGCAAACTGGCCCGTCGCGCCTCCTTGCATGAAGAGGACTTCGTGCGTTTCCGGCACGTCGAGAAGCTCGCGAAAGAGGGCTTTGGCCTCCTCGTGAACCTTGCCGTAGGCGGGCCCCCGGTGGCTGTGCTCGACTAGGGACATTCCGGTCCCCTCGTGGTCGAGGAACTCCTTCTGGGCGTATTCTAGAACCGAGAGCGGAAGCGTGGCCGGACCGGCGCTGAAGTTGATGACGCGGGACATAGACGGCGGAGCCTAGCCCCGGTTCCCGGGCGTGCAAGCCACACCCCTTGGCCTTGTCGAAGGCCCGCAAGTGGGGATATGTAGCGCCTGGAGGTCGAGCATGAACGAAGAAGCACAGATGGTGAAACGTGCGTCCCGCGGCAGCATGGCGTTCGGGGTGTTGGTGCTCTTGATGGGGATCCTCGCGATCGCGTTGCCGCTCGTCGGCGGGCTTGCGATCGCCGCGGTCGTCGCGGCGGTTCTCGTGGTGTCAGGGATTTGCCAAACGGTGTTCGCGTTTGGCGCGCCGACGTTTGGGCGCGGCCTGCTCGCGTTCCTGTTCGGTGCGATCACCGCCATCGCGGGCGTGATCATCTTCGCGAATCCGGTGTTCGGGCTGACGACCTTGACGATCGCGGTCATCGCGTACTTCGTGGTCGACGGAATCTACCATTTGCTCGCGTTCTTTCAGCTCGCAGGTACCGAGGGTCGCGGCTGGTTTCTATTCGGAGGAATCGTTTCGCTCGCGCTTGCGGCCATGCTGTGGGCCGACTTTCCTTCGTCCGCGGAGTGGGCTGTCGGTTTGCTCGTCGGAATTCGGTTGTTGATGACGGGGTGGACGATGATCGCGCTCGGCGGCGTCGCGAACGCGGCCGCAAGACGCGCCGCGACCTGACACCCACTGGTTTCCGCTGATCTCTTGCACACGTGGGCGGGCCTCCCACCTGGGTCATGTTCGAGTTGCGCGCGCAGTCAGTGCGGTATACGAACGCCTCGACTTCGGGGTTGTAGCTCAGTTGGGAGAGCGCCGCGTTCGCAATGCGGAGGTCAGGGGTTCGATTCCCCTCAGCTCCACCACCGTCAGCCGACCACACTCCGGTCCGCGGGTCCGAACGAGGTTGGCGATCACGCGGCGAGCCCCTTACCTTGTGTTCTATGAGGTGGGGCACAATTGGAATCGCCCTGTGTGCGATGCTGATGGCGACGTCGTTCTCGGTAGGGAACCCGCCCTCGGCGCACGCGCAGGCCGCGGATCGCGATGCGGAGGCGCGCGAGTATTTCGAACGCGGGCGCGTCGCATTCGAAGGCGCCGACTACGAGCGCGCGCTGGTCTACTTTCGGCACGCGTACCGACTAAGCTCGCGCGCGGAACTGCAGTACAACATTGGCGTCGCCGCCGATCGGTTGCAGCGCGAAGACGAAGCACTCGAAGCGTTCGAAAGCTACTTGGCGAACACGACATCTCCGGCGCGGGCTGCCGAAGTGAACGAACGAATCGAAGCGTTGCGCGAGTCGATCGAGGAGCGTGACGCAACCGAGCGCGCACTCGTCGATGCGACTGTCGAGAGCCGTGCGATCACGACGCCGAGTTCGGACCGAACAGGGCTTCCCGTATCTACGATCGTGGGTGGCGCGGCACTTGGGGCGGTCGGGGTTGCGGGCGTCAGCGCGATGGTCGTCGGGCTCGTCAAGAACGGATCTTGCGCCGATGAGGTCTCTGGTGCGTGCGTGACGGAGCGTTCGCGAACGCCATGGACCTACGTGTACGGAGCGCTCGGGGTCGCGGCACTTGCAGGGAGTGCGACATGGTTCGGCGTCAGTCACAGACGGACCAAGAACGCGGAACGCGACCTGGTCTGGACGTTCACCCCGGCTGGTGTCTTGGTATCAGGAAAGTTCTAGACGGTATCAACTGTGCTACTGTCGGCCTAGAGCTCGATCAGTCGCTTGGAGAGGTACTCGACGATCGATGTGAGCCGCGTTGCGAGCGCAGCGACATTGGCAGCGTGGGGTAAGGGGAAGACCGGGATCTCCGGCAGGAGGTCCTCGAGCACTTCGCGGTTGGACCCTGCGCTCAGATCCGATCCGTTCTCCAAGACATCGTTGAGGATCACCGCGGCGACATCGACGTCGCGTTGGCGCAAGGACTCGACGGCCGTCAGCGTGTGGGACAGAACGCCGAGCCCGTTCGGGGCGACCAACACCGTCGCCAGCCCTAGACGGGTCATCAAGTCGGCGAAGGTGTGTCGCGCATCGACTGGGACCAGCACGCCCCCCGCGCCCTCCACGACGCACCAGTCCGACGCAGCTCCGAGCGCGCGGATTTCGGCGACGAGCGAATCGAGAGACCCGACCGACGGACCGCCTCGTTTCTCGACTGCGTAGGGTGCGAGGGGCTCTCGTGCGCGGTAGAGGCCCGGGGCGTGCGCGAGCGCCAGGTTCCCGCACGCCTCCGCGAGTGCGAGCGCATCGAGCGGATCAGGATCGCAACCGGTTTCGACTGGTTTGATCGCGGCGACTCGCTCTCCACGCGCGACGAGCGCGGTCGTGAGCGCACAGGAAAACCAGGTCTTTCCGACGCCGGTTCCGGTTGCTGTGACGAAGACGCTGCGCATCGTCTCGGGCTCTTAGCGAGTCGGGCGGAGCCGGGCAAACGCGGCCACCGCCCGGTCGATGTGCGCGTCGGTGTGCGTGGCCATCGGAGTCAGCCTGAGACGCGCGGTGCCTTCGGCGACCGTGGGGGGCCGAATGCCCTGGACGAAGATCCCTTCGTCAAGAAGAGCAGCCGACAGCGCCATCGTTCGTTGGTTGCTCCCGATCATGATCGGGATGATCTGGCTTTCTCCCGGGAGGACTTCAAACCCGAGCCGGCTCAGCTCGGTGCGCAAGGTGGCCGCGTGGGCGAGGAGTCTGGCGCGCGAGGCGGAGGCATCACGTACCAGCGCGATGGCGGCATGGGCGGCGCGCGCGATGGAGGGTGGCGGCGCGGTCGAATACACGTAACTCCGTGCGCGGTTGCGAATGAGCGAAACCACCTCGCCGCTTGCCCCGACGAATGCGCCCGCGCCCCCGAAGGACTTCCCGAGCGTGCCGATCAGGACGTCGGGCTCCAACCCCTGCGCCGCGCATAGGCCACGGCCCTCGGGTCCGAAGACGCCCAGGGCGTGCGCTTCGTCGACCATGAGTCCTGCCCCGTGCGTGGTTGCGAGCGCGGCGAGTTCGGCGAGGGGCGCGGCGACTCCGTCCATGGAGAAGAGGGAGTCGGTGACGATCAAGGCCCTTCGTCGATCGTTGCATTCGGACTCCATGAGCTCGCGAAGATGGGCGACGTCGCGGTGCCGATAGACACGGACGTTCGCGCGCGAGAGCCGGCATCCGTCGATCAGGCTGGCGTGGTTGAGCGCATCGCTGAAGATGATGTCGCCAGGGCCCACCAAGGCCTGAATCGTTCCGACGTTGGCCGCGTACCCGTTGGCGAACAACACGGCGGCGGGGCTCCCCAGGAATCCCGCGAGGGCGTGCTCGGTTTCATGGTGGGCGCTCATCGTCCCCGTGATGAGCCTCGAGGCCGCCGCACCGAAACCCTCATGAACGCGCGCCGCAGCGGCGAGGTCGGGATGGTCCGCCAGACCGAGATAGTTGTTGGAGCAGAAGCAAAGGACCTTCTTGCCGTCGAGTTGAATCTCGGGCCCCTGGGCGCTCTCGACGTGTCGCGGGCGTCTGAGCAGGCCCTGCGTTTCGAGGTCCTGAAGGGCCTCCACGATCTGTTCCCGGAACCTCACGAAGGCGGATCTAAGCCTACCCCTGACGCCTGGTCAAACAGGGGTCAGAAGGGGTTCGACGCGTTGTTTCACGTGCAACGTTTCACGTGAAACAACGCCAGGCTCAACGTTGTAGGGGGCGTTCACGTCGGTCTAGAGCTCCAGCCCCTCGCGGGGATCGCCCGAAAACGCCTCTTCCACCACCCGTAGCGCCTCCGTCACGGCCTCATCCTCACCCGTGGGAAGCAGGACCTCGAGATGGGCGATCAGGTCCCCTCGGGGTTTGCCGGGCGGCTCGACGCCCTTCCCGCGCATCCGGAGCTTGGCACCCGCCTGGGACCCCGGTGGAACTGCGAGCGTGACACTGCCATCGGGGGTCGGGACACTCACCTTGGCGCCCGCATACGCCTCGAGTGGAGTCACCGGAACCCGGACGTGCAGCTGCTTGCCGCGCATGGAAAAGAACGGGTGCTTTCGAACATGGACCTTTAGAACCAGGTCCCCGGCCGGCCCCCCATTCGACCCAGCGCCTCCCTGCCCTCGAAGACGGATCTTGCCTTCACCCTTGACCCCAGCAGGAATTCTCACCTTCAGCGTCCGCGAGGAGCCATCCGCCGATCGGAGCGACAGCTCTTTGGTGCATCCGAGTGCGGCGTCGCGGAACTCGATCGTCACTTCCGACTCCAGTTCCTGACCGGGACGAGGTGCGCGGACATACGTCCCCGCGCCCGCGCCACCGAAGAGGTCCTCGAGGTTCACCCGGAACGAACCGGGTCCACCGCCACCGCCGCGAACGGCCCCGCCGAAAATATCGCCAAAGTCGAAGTTCCCGGGACCCGCACTCCCGCCAGTGAAGCCCCCGAACCCCTGTGTCGCTGCGCGATACTCCTCGGGGTCGAAGCCCTCCCGAAGCCCCATCTCGCCGAACTCGTCGTAGAGCTTTCTCTTGCCCGCATCGGAGAGCACACCATAGGCGCCCGAGACGTCCTTGAATCGCTCCTCGGCGGCTTGGTCGTCCGGGTTGCGGTCGGGGTGCAGCTCCTTGGCGAGTTGGCGATACGCCTTCTTGATCTCGTCCGGGCTTGCGCCCCGCGACACCCCCAAGATCTGATAGAAGTCGCGGTCAGCCATACCGGTTCACCATAACCACGACCGGTTCTCTTTCAACGCGCTCATTGATTCGTCCACGCCACATTGGCGTGCTTCAAGGCTTCAGTACGCCAATTCTGGCATCTCTTCGCTCTATTTAGTGCCATCTTCGCGTTCAGCCGGTGCAGGTCCCGTGGGCGTTGTTGCTGCCACGAGATCCCCATGATACTCGCTCGCCATGGGTTTGGTCGACGTGAGCCGCCTCCCGAAGCATGTCGCGATCATCATGGACGGCAACGGGCGGTGGGCGCAGATGCAGGGGATGCCGCGCACTGCCGGACACGAACGCGGCGCCCACGCGGTGAGGCGGGTGATGCGCGCCGCGCGGCGACTCGGAATCCCCGCACTCACGCTGTACGCATTCAGTGAACAGAACTGGGATCGCCCGCGCGGGGAAGTCGACGCACTCGTTGATCTCTTGTGCGCGCATCTCGTGTCCGAGCGTGCCGAACTGATCGACAACGACATCCGGCTTTGCGCGATCGGTCGCCTGCACAAGTTGCCCTCGCTGGCGCGCGAACGTTTGCAATCTCTGATCGACGACACACGCAACTGTGACGGCATGACCCTCACGCTTGCGCTCTCGTACGGTGGCCGTGAAGAGATCGCGGACGCTGCACGCGCACTCGCACGCGCAGCGCAACAAGGTTCGATCGACCCAGAGCGCATCGATGTCGAGCACATCGAAACACATCTCGCGTCGATGGTGCCAGGCCCCGTCGACCTGTTGATTCGCACGGGTGGCGAGCAGCGGATCAGCAACTTTCTCCTGTGGGCGTCGGCGTACGCCGAGCTTCATTTCACCGATGAGCTTTGGCCAAATTGCGATGCAAATTCGCTATATTACGCCCTCACTTGCTACCAAGCGCGCGAGCGCCGGTTTGGCTTGGTTCCAGAGCCGCGTGGGCAGTCGACCCCGGAGTCTTCGGCTGACGAATTGGAGCATGCCGTATGAGTGAGTCGATCGAGCATACCCACGATGGGCGCAAACGGCTGTCGGGCACGGCGCTCCGTGTGGCCACCGTCGTGCCGCTGATCCCGATGATCTTGTTCATGATGTTCTACGACCCGGAATCGCCTTCGATGAGTTGGTGGAGATGGGTTTGGCATGTCTTCATCCTGAGTGCGATCGCCGTCGGCGGCTATGAGATGATGGGGATGAAGGCACGCTCGTCGCGCGGCTTGCGCGTATGGGGTTCGGTCTCGTCGGTTGCGTTCGCGTGCGCGGTGATCTTCGGCACGACGATCGCGCAAGTGTACCTGGTCGTCTTGCTGCTCATCGTTGCGACCATGGTGCTCGGGATGTTGCAAGATGATCCGCTGCACAACGCGAGCGTGCACATTGGATGGCTGCTTGCCACGCCCATCTACGTCGGCGGCGCGCTCGCGACGGTTGATCTCGTGCGTGACTTCCCGCCCACCGGCGCTTGGGTTCTTCTTGCATTCGCGATCGCGTGGGGAAGTGATACCTCGGCGTACTTCGTCGGGCGAAAGTTCGGTAGGACCAAGCTCGCGCCTCGAATTTCCCCAAAAAAGACGGTCGAAGGCGCCGCCGGCGGTCTTGCGGGGTCGGTTTTTTTCGCGGTGCTCATCAGCCTCTTCATCCCCGCGCTGCCCGCCCTCGATGCGGTCGCGCTCGCGATCGTGGCGGGGGTTGCGGGTCAAGCTGGCGATCTCTTCGAATCGGTTCTCAAACGAAGCGCGGGCGTGAAGGACAGTGGCGGAATTCTTCCCGGCCACGGTGGTCTTCTCGACCGCGTCGACGCGCTCGTCTTCACAGCGCCAGCGACTTGGATCTACGGCACGTTCGTCGCCGGCTTCGGCAGCTGAGGTTCGCGCTACCGACCCGCCGCCTTCTTGATCTGACCTAGGTCCAGGATCGCGCCGCCTTCGCCGACGACCATCGGTTGGGTCCCGTCCCACTTCTCGACCGCGCGGAGGTACACGATCTCAGGCGTGATCGTGCGCTTGAGAAGCTCTTGGGCAGTCGCCTCCGCTTCGGCGCGTGCCACCTCTGCGCCCGCCTGGCCGCGTGCGCGTGCTTCGACCTGATCGGCCTCTACCTTGATGCGGGCCAGGTCGTTTTGCGCGGTGAGCGCCCGTTGCTCTGCGACCTGCTTGGCCTCGACGGCGGCCTGATATTCCGGGGCGAACTGGAAGTCGGTGATCGAGAGTTCGGTGACCTGAATGTCGCTCTTGTTGAGGGTCGCCGTGATATTGAGTGCGATCGCTTCCTTCACTTCTTGGCGTTTCGTGATCAACTGTTCGGCGGTGTACTGTGCGGTCGCCTTCTTCACGGACTCTTGTAGGGCGGGGTCGATGATCGTGGATTCGACGGTGCGTCGTGTGCCGATGTTCCGAAACACTTCGACCAATCGACTCGCGTCGATTCGGTAGTTGAGCGCGATCTCCGTCGAGACCACCTGCAAGTCTTTCGAGGATGCCGTCGAGCCCGCTTCGATCTTGTGGACTCGCGTCGAGATGTTGATGATCTGCGTCTTCACCGGCATGCGGAAGTAGATCCCCTCGGGCAGCGGCTCTGGCTGAATCTCTCCCCACTTCATGATGACCCCCAAGTTGCCCGCGTCGACTTGGGTGCAACCTGAGAGCCCGAGCATGAGTAGTGCCGAGACGAGGGCTCGCCCCGTGTTTTGTCTGATGTTCGTCATGGTGCCCAGGGTATAGAGCCACAGCGTGAAGCGGGGGTGAAAATCGCACATTCTGCATCTGGCCCGGGCTGACGTGGCGGTGTAGCATCCGCGCCATGTCGTCCGCGATTGAGGAGTTTGCCTTCTTTCAGGTCGTTCAGGGGTATCTCGACGAGGCTTCCAGAGTCGTTGATCTGCCCGACCACGTCCGGGAGATTCTGTCCGAGCCCAAGAACGAGATCATCGTGCACTTCCCGGTTCGCATGGACGACGGGAAGAACCGTTTGTTCAAGGGATATCGCGTCCAACACAACAATGTGATGGGTCCGTACAAAGGGGGCACCCGGTACCACCAAGACGTCACTCTGGACGAACTCAAAGCGCTGTCCATGCAGATGACGTGGAAGTGCGCGCTCCTCGGAGTCCCGTTCGGGGGCGGAAAGGGCGGAATCAAGTTCAACCCCCGGGAGCACTCCGAGGACGAGCTCCGTCGCATCACCCGACGATTCACGCACGCGCTCGGCAGCAACATCGGGCCCTCGCACGACATCCCGGCCCCAGACGTCGGGACCAGCTCACAGACGATGGTGTGGATGATGGATACCTACATCAACACGGGGCCGACCTACGAGAAGAACGATCAGCGCGCTGTGGTGACGGGAAAGACGATCAACGCTGGCGGTTCCGAAGGCCGCGAGAAGGCCACGGGGCAAGGCGTCGTGCACTGCATCAAAGAGTGGGCGCGGGACCATCGTTTCGAGCTCGAAGGCTGCACCGCGATCGTCCAGGGGTTCGGCAACGTGGGGTCGAACACGGCGCTGCTGCTCGCCAAGCTGGGTGTCTCGACCATTGCGGTCGGAGATCACAGCGGATACCTCCGCAATGAAGAGGGTTTCAACGCCCACAAGTTGCAGGGTTACGTGCGCCGTCACGGATCGATTGAGGGCTACCCACGTGGCGAGAGCATCTCTCGAACCGAGTTCTTCGAAACGAAGGCGGACCTCTTCATTCCCGCCGCGCTCGAGAATCAGGTGGGCGCGCAAGAGGCGACCGCGCTCACCGTACGCCTCGTCGCAGAGGGCGCGAACGGTCCGATCAATCCTGCCGGCGAGGCGGTGCTGAAGGATCGCGGCATCGCGGTCATTCCGGATGTGCTCGCCAACGCGGGTGGCGTGACGGTCAGCTACTACGAGTGGGTGCAGAACCGAAACAGCGAGCACTGGGATTCCGAAGAGGTGCAACGCCGGTTGCTGCACATCATTCGGCGCGCCTACCAACGGACGATGTTTTTCGCATCGGAGAAGAAGACCGATCCCCGTATTGCAGCTTACGCTTTGGCCCTCGAGAGTCTGGCGACATCGTATGCGGAACGAGGGATTTTCCCCTGAGTTTTACGGCTGTTTCGTGCTGAAGAGGTGCGCGCGCGGCAGACTTGGCGCTTGACAACACGGCCCCAGACAATCACCTGCTTGGGCCATGGCTACGGAAGCGGTTTTCGAAGGCGCCATTCCTGAAGAAGGGGTCGCGGATCTTCTCGGCGGGCTCGAGGAGATGGGGACTTCGGGCGTCTTGGCATTCCGAGGCAACGAAGGTTCTGGTGCGGTCGAACTCATCCACGGCCAGATCGCCGAGGCGGACTCCACGAAGGATACGGAGCGCGCCGTCGAAACACTCTTGTCTCTTCGGGACGGCGAGTTCGCGGTGTACCCGAAGCTTCCCCATCTCCCCGTGACCCGAGGGACCGATACCACCCGCCGCGGTTCGCTTGGCGTGCACCCGCCGGCCGATCTGATGCGCTACTGCGAGAGCGCTGGATTGACCGGGCGGCTCCTTCTCGAACACCGGGGACGTCTTGCGATTGGTTACTACGAGAAGGGGCAGCTCGAGGACGTCAGCATCGATGGAGGGACGGCCGCGGATTTCGTGGACGCGCTCGAGTGGACCGACGGCACATTTCGCGTCGACGCGGTCCCCCCGCCCCGAGAGACCTTGCCTCCCGCGCTCAAGGACAAGACCCCCGCGCACTTGAGCAGCCCCACTGAAGTTGCCACCGTCGAGGCCTACCAAGAGGCGCTTCGGGAAGCCGGCATCGAGCCCGAAACCCTGCCGGGAAGGCGCGACGACACCCCGGTTTCTGGCCTTCGGCCGCAGATGGAGCGGGACGAGGACGCCACGATCCGCATCGTGAGGCGGCCGGAGATGTCCGATCTGGACGAGCCGCCCGAGCTCTGGAGCTCGCTCGACTATTCTCCCTCGTTGCCGAGAGAATCTGCTACAACGCCTGCTGTGAAGTCGAAAGACGACGGACGCGCGATTGGGTTTTGGCGCACCCTAGGCTGGGTGGGTGGTGTCTTCCTCGTGGTGATTGGGTGCCTCTGGCTTCTCGCGGATCTTCCGCCGCTGGAGTAACCTCGCCGTCGTGGGCGCGCGCTTGCGACCGAGACGTGGGTTTCGATGCCTGATCGTCGCAATGCTCGCCATGGTGGCGTTCATGGCGATGCTGTCGTCCAACGGACACCTGGCGCACGCGCAGGACGACGCGCCTGACTGGCCTGAAGGCACGCCCTACCAACCTGGCGCCCCTGACGAGATCGAGACACCGCCACGCGGCGACCCCCAGCCCTACGTGCCGGGCGAGCTCGTGCCAGGGCCGCCGCCTGTTGCGGTCGACGACGAGCTCTCGGATCCGTACGGCACGCCAAGCGATGCACGGGCCCCACAACAGATCTCATCGCAGGTGAGATACATCCTCGAGCGGATCGAGGTCGTCGGGAACACGCGCACCAAGTCGAAGGTGATTCGAAAATTCCTCCCGCTGAAACCCGGCCAGTTCCTCGATCCGGAGTCTCCGGAGCTTCTCGCAACGGAGTGGCGATTGATGGGGACAGGTTGGTTCAATTGGGTCGACATCCGGCTCGAGCGCGGAACCAAACCCGGCTACGCGATCCTGATCGTGGACGTGGAGGAGCGGAACACGATCGTGATCGAGCAGCTGGTGGCCGGCCTTTCCGAGGGCGTGCTCCAGACCAACCGCAGTCGGGAGCTCTCGCCCTGGCTAGGCTTCAAGCTGACCGAGACGAACCTCGCCGGACTTGGGATTCGTCTCTCGGGAACGGCGCTGCTGAGCCAGTTCAACCAGGGAGGACGGCTCGACCTTCGGTACCCGAAGCTGATCAAGGACGAGTACGGGGTTCGGTTTGGCACGTTCTTTCTGAACGGGCGCGAGTTCTACGGAGACGAGCCGTTGGTCAGCGTGCCTTGCGGGCAGCCCACCTGCCCCGGCACGTCGATCGTCGACAGCGCGGTGGTTCGGTATCGCCGGGGTGGCTTCATGGTGGGGGTCGCCAAGGACATCACCTCGACGGTGCGTTACACGCTCGACTGGGTCGGCGACATCGTCAGTGTCTTGAATCGCCCGGAAGCTGCAAGCGAGCCGCGGGGCAATACGATCAGTCCGATCGATTTCGCGATCGAGGACGGGCACAGCTTCGTCTCGACGCTCCGCTTCGCGTTGATTCTCGATCGTAGGGACGATCCAGGCATCACGAAAGAGGGTGTTCTGCTGCGCGGCTCGGTATCGGCCGGGACGCGGTTCTTGGGCAGTGACTACGACTATCTACAGCTCGAAGTATGGATTCGCCGTTGGTGGCGACTCCCCTGGAATCACACGATTCGATTCGGGGCATTCGGCGGAGTCGCGTTCGGGAACACGCCGTTCTTCTATCTCTTTCACGTGTCGGACCTGACCGACCTCGTCCCTTCGCGCTTCCTCGAGATGCAACTGGACCGAAGACGTGCGCCGAATCTGCTCAACACGTCGATCGACGCAAGCTATCTCGGCGAACTCGCTTGGCGACTCGACATCGGATACGACATCCCGGTCTATGAGCGAGTCCGGGACAACGGGCTGCGCGAGATCAACCTGTACATGCTTCTCGGCCTGTACTCCTTGTCCGACATCCGCGACACGCGGCTCGGCATCGACGGGTATTCGGGCTTTTCGCGGTATCCCCTCGATCTGACGTTCGACTTTGGATTCCGGTTCGACACGCGCGTCGGGGTCTTCCAAGTCGGTTTCTCGACGATTCTGGGGTTCATTCGCCTGTGAAGCGGTGGGCGATAGCACTGGTGCTGGTCGTCGCGGCTGGCGCAACTGCCCAAAAGGGCACCCCGATGCGCGAGATCGGCGTGTCCTGGGCCCGGGGCGCCCCGCGCGTCAGCTTCTCGGCCAAAGATCTCGCAGACGAACGCGTGCGCAAGGAGCTGCAGAGCGCGCTGCGCAAGCGTTTCGTCGTGACCGTGGCTGCGAAAGTCAGTGGCTCGGGGCGCACGATCGTCGAGCGCCAGTTCGGCTGTGATGCCACGCGAGACCTCTGGGAGGAGGGCTACCTCGTCCGCATCGCCAATCGAACCGAGCGCTTCCTGACCCTCGATGAAGCGCTCAACCGTTGCCTCGTGGTGCAAGGGTTGTTCGTGGGCGACGACTCCGCCCGCTATTCCCCGTATCAGGGGCAGGAGATCTATTTTTCGGTCGTTGCCGAGTTCAATCCCATCTCCGACAAGCAGTGCCGTGAGTTGATCGGACCCTCCGGCGGAGACGATCCGATTGGCCCGATCACCGTGAGTATCGTGCGTCGGCGAATCTGCCGCGCCGAGCGCACGGTTCAGTTTCGAGGAAAGAACATCGAGGTCCCGAAGTGAGTCGTTTCGAAAGAAAGATTCTCTTCGTCATCGGGCTTACGGTCGTTCTCACGCTCGGGGGCGCCATCTTCTTTGCGCAGGGTGCTCTGCGGGAGGTGTACCAGGTTGGCGTGAACGAAGGCTTCGGCCAGGAGCTCCGTGCCGGCGTCGAGGCCCGACGTGGGCAGCTCATGGCCCTGCGAGACGGGTCGGAACAGGTTGCGGATGCCGTCGCGTGGGCCGTTGAATCCGAGCTCTTGCGACGCCAGACTCTCGGCGACGTCGAGGCGTTGTTGGCAGGCCTCATCGAGCGATATCCGGGCGTTCGGACGATCGAGCTATTCCAGCGCGACGACCTGCTTGCCGTCGCCTCGGGCGAGCCCGCCACGCTCCCCGAAGCGGTCCGGGCCACAGTACGGACTCGCGAGATTCAGGCACATCGAAGGCTCTACCGCGTGGCAGTCGAGGTGACGGTCCCCGAGACCTACTTCGAGCGGATGCAGCGGGCCGGCGAGGCTGCCGAGGTTTATTCTCGTCTCCAGCGGCAAAGCGCATCCGTGTCGGACGTATACGTATGGGTGTTTGGGGTGCTGGTGTTCTTGGTCATCGTCGTTGCGTTCCTGATCGGCGCAGTCGCCTCGCGTCGCGTGACCCGGCGCGTCACCGTGCTTGCGGAGGCAAGTCGTCGTGTGGGCGCTGGCGACTTCACCGTCACGTTGCCGACCGTGGCGAACGACGAGGTGACCGAGCTCACGCAGGCGTTCAACGACATGGTCCGAGACCTTCGTGATTCGCGTACGCGTATCGAATACCTTCAGCGAATCAGTGCCTGGCAAGACTTCGCGCGCCGCCTCGCGCATGAGATCAAGAACCCTCTCACGCCGATTCAGCTTGCGGCCCAGGAGTTGGACGACACCTACGAGGGGGATGATGCGGAGTATCGCGAGAAGCTCGAACATGCGCGCGCGATCATCGAGGAGGAAGTGGCGACGCTCCGTCGACTCGTGGGTGAGTTCAGCGCATTCGCCAAGCTCCCCCGGGCCGACCTGTCCGAGGCGGAGCTGAGCGATCTCGTCCATTCGATCGAGGATTCGGTGCCCGCAATGCTCGAAGATATCGGGATCGATGGGCCCGCCCCGGTCGAAGTGCGGGTCGATCGTGCAACGAAACCGATGCACGTGCGTATGGACCCCATGATGCTCCGCCGGGGCATCGACAACATCTTGCGAAACGCGATCCAGGCTGTGTACGCGATCAATCCCACGGGTGGGGGGCACGTCTTCGTTCGCGCGTATCCTTTGGATGGGTGCGCCTTCATCGAGATTCGGGACAATGGCCCGGGTATCCCCGCGGACGACCGGGAACGCGTATTCGATCCCTACTACACGACCAAGACCGAGGGCACCGGCCTCGGCCTTCCGATCGTCAAGAAGGTCGTCCTCGAACACGGTGGCGAAGTCACGCTGGATGCTGCGCCTGAGGGCGGCGCTCGCTTTCGGATCGAGCTTCCCCTCGTGGACGCGCCATGAGCTCGCCACCCGAACCGAGACGCAATCCTTGGCTTCAGTGGATTGCCATCGGGGCGATCGTGTTCGTCGTGTACACGCTCGCCACACGTGCTGCGGAACTCCCGCTCGTCGGCGACGAGGCGCCGGACATCACATTGCCGGTGGCCGCCGGCGGCGATGTCGACAGCCCTGCCCAGGTGCAGCTTTCGGCGCTTCAGGGGGGCGTCGTGGTTCTCGATTTTTGGGCGAGTTGGTGTACCGCCTGCCGACGGACCTCTCCGATTCTGAACGCTCTCTACGAGAAGTTCGCGCCCGAGGGCGTCATGTTCTACGCGATCAACGTCGAGGCGATCGACCGGCAGCGCCTTCAGGCGGCGCACCTTGCTTTCGGGACCGCGTTTCCGACCCTCCACGATCGCGGCGGGTCCGCGCAGCGGAGCTACGACGTGAAGATGCTGCCCACCGTGGTGGTCATCGGCCCCGATGGCATGGTCCGATGGGCCAAGAGCGGGGTTCCCAGCAAATCCGACCTCCGGGACGCGATTTCCGAGGCCATGAACTAGTCGAATTTCGCGTGGTTGACTGCTTTGGGCCCCACTGGTAGTTTCGCCGGCCGCGTGGGCCGGAGAACGGTGGCTCGCCCGGGGTGGAGGAATTTCCTTGGTCCAGGCGCTTCAAGGTCCCAACTTAGAAGAGCGGGTTGCACATCTGCAAGAACTGATGGATGCGGCCGGCGAAGACGTGCGCCAGGAGTATCAATCGCGGTTCGACCTCGCGTGGATCTACCACGACAGCGCGCTCGAAGGAGTCGTCTACTCGATGGACGAGCTTCGCGGGGCCTTCGAGGACGACGTGGCGGCGGACGCGTCGATGATCCCCGTCTATGACGAGATTCGCAACCACATGGGCGCGATCGAGATCATCCGGGAGATGTCTACGCGTCGGCGGTTCACGGTCAACCTCGACGTGATGAAGAAGCTCTTCGCACAGCTCGCTCCCGAAGAGCTCGAGGGCAAGGGTCCACCCAAGTACCGCAAGGACATGCCGCTGCACCGTCTCTACTTTCACGAGATCGCCCAGCCGGACAAGATCAGCTACCGCATGCGCCAGCTCGTCCAATGGCTCGGGGAGCCCGAGACGAAGAAGTCCATGCATCCGGTCCGGATGGCCAGCAAGACCCATCACCAGTTGCTCCAGATCTACCCGTTCCCGCGACACAGTGGAAAGGTCGCGCGGCTCGTCATGAATCTCATCTTGATGCGCGCGGGGTTCCCGCCTGTGGTGATTCATGCAACCGAGCGGCAGCGCTACTACGAAGCGCTTCGAAGTGGGGAAGACGCGACCTCCAACTTGATCAATCAGGCCCTCGGCGCCGCGATCGAGACGGCGATCCAGTACTTCGAAGAGGCGAACCAGAGCTACTGATCGCGCACCCCGTCAAGCGCCTCTAGAAACGCCGGCAGCGCCGAGATCACCGCGAACTCCTTGGCTCCCGCGGCGAGCACCGATCCGACGTTTTCGCCGCGAATTCCGCCAATTGCGACCACCGGCCGGGATACCGATCGACAGACCTCGCGAAGCTGATCGAGCCCGACCACAGGGTCCGGATTCGCCTTGCTCGACGTCTCGAAAACGGGACCGAACGCGATGCGATCGGCGCCTGCGCGGTCGGCTTCGAGAGCCTCTGCGAGACGATGCGTCGAGATGCCGATGTCGCGCGATCCCAAGACTCTGCGGGCATCGGCGATCGGCATGTCGTCTTGTCCCAGGTGAACCCCGTCGGCATCGACCAAGACCGCGATATCCGGACGGTCGTTGACGATGAAGGGGACGCGGTGGCGCTTGCACGCGCGCGCGATCGTTGCAGCGAGTTCGAGCGCCGCGTCGTCGTGAAGACGTTTGGCGCGGAGCTGCAACGCGACGCAGCCGTGCGATAGCGCGCGCTCCGCCAGCGCAATCGGGTCGCTTGCCAACTCGGCATCGACGATGGCGTATAGATGCTCACTCCACGGCGTCATCATCGACCAATCCGCGGTAGAGTTTGGGACGGCGGTCCGACAGGAAATCCCAGTTGCGTCGATAGCGCGCGATGGCGTCACGATCGATCTCGGCGATGGCAACTCCCTCGTCGTTGCGCCCCATGTCGGCGAGGAGCTCTCCCCGATGGTCGCAGATGAAAGAACTTCCGTAGAATTGGAGGTCTCCCTCGAAGCCCACCCGATTGGCCGCCGCGAGGGGTGTGGCGTTCGCCACGGCGTGGCCGATCATGACCCGGCGCCACGGTTCTCGGCTGTCCTCTCCGGGAGTTGCCGGTTCGGTCCCAATCGCAGTTGGGTAGAGCAGGATGTCCGCGCCGAGAAGTCTCATCGCGCGGGCAGACTCTGGAAACCACTGATCCCAACAAACCCCGACACCGAGGCAGCCGGAGGCCGTCTGCCACGTTCGAAAGCCCGTGTTTCCAGGCGAAAAGTAGAATTTCTCCTCATACCCCGGGCCGTCCGGGATGTGGGCCTTCCTGTAGATCCCGAGGTCGCTGCCATCCGCGTCGATCACGACCAGGCTGTTGTAGCGTCCGTCGTCTGCCTCTTCGTACACGGAGATCGGGAGGGTGACCGACAACTCCCGCGCGAGAGCACTCATTCTTGCGAGTGTGGGGTGCCCCTCGAGTCGGGTGGCTCGCCCCCGCTCGGCCTCGTCCATGGTTTGCGGAAAGTACGGCCCCTCGAACAGCTCCGGGGTCAGGATCACGCTCGCGTCCTTCGCGGCCGCGTCACGGATCCAGTGCTCGATTCGCGCGACGTTCTCGGCTCGCCCCGCGTCGAGTGGGCACTGAACGACGGCGATCATGAGGGGTGGAGAAGTCATGGCAACCAAGGCTGAGGCTGGGTGACACAATGAATCGCGCCCCCGCCCGAGAGCAAGCCCTTCGCGCTGAGACCCACCACGGTTCGGTTCGGAAAGGCGTCTCGGAGGCGCGCGGCTGCCTCTTCGTCCTGCGCGACGCCATAGGACGGGAAGATCACGGCGTCGTTCGCGACGTAGAAGTTGCAGTAGGTCGCGGGAAGCGGAGATCCGTCGTCGGCGAGGATGCGCCCGGGGGACGGAAGCGGGAAGACGCGGAGTCCGGCGTCCTCGAGCTCGCGCATGACCCGCTGCAGCGTCTCGAGGTTCGGGCCACCGGGGGGGGCCTCGGTGACTGCGACGGTATCGGCGTTGATGAACCGGGCGACGTTGTCGACGTGACCATCGGTGTGGTCGTGTTCGAGGCCCCGGGTCAGCCAAATGATCGAGTCGGCCTCGAAGGTGGTGCGCAGTGCTTCGGCGGCCTGCCGTTCGGTGAGCCCAGGATTGCGGTTGGAGTTCAAGAGACATGACCTCGTCGTCAGGCATATGCCATCGCCGTTGAAATCGAGCGCCCCACCCTCGAGACACATCGCGATCGGTCGATCTACGGCGTCGGCGCGCATCGCAACGTCTCTCCCGACCGTGTCGTCGCCCGGAATCGGAAACTTGCCGCCCCACCCGTTGAACTGAAACCGCGCGGCGCCGAGCTCTCCCTCATCCGTGACGCCGAACAGCGGCAGCGTGTCGCGAGTCCAGCAGTCGCCGTACTGCGCGGTGACGTACTCGACCCCGTCCACCTCACCGACCCACCGACGGGCCCTGTCCTCGTGGGCGCCATCGGTGACGAGCAGCCGCACGGGCTCAGCGCCTACCTCCGCGATTGTACGGGCGAGTTCGGCGATCGAACGCTGCGGTCCCGTGAGGCCGCTCGGCCACTCCGCGCCCACGTGGGGAAAGGCGAGCCACACGCATGCATGGCGTTCCCACTCGGCTGGAATGCGAAGCCGCCCCCTCATCGCGGGACTTTACCACGCAAGCACTTGCGGCTCACCGAAGCGTGCGATCATTCGATCGACGTGCGTGAGAAACGCGGCTTGTCGCTGCCGCAGCCCGTCGAGCTGTTTTTCGTTGAGAATGGGGGCGAGGGGATCCGTTGCGAGACGCGCGGCGAAGCGTTCGATGTCGAGGTTGCGGACGGCCTCGACGGTCGCGCGCCGGAAACGCTGGACGGCTCTCAACCGAGCCTCCATCAGCCCGAGCCGCTGATCGCCAAGCCAGAATCCGGCTCCGTTGTCGAGATAGATGAGCGGACCGCCTGAACCGCGGGTCCGAACGTTCGTGAAGTCGCCTCCCCATCGATCGACGTTTTGGGTCAGGTAGTCGAAGACGATGAGATCGGAGAGTTCGGCCGGGCGCATTGGCGTTGGGGGCGCACCGGCGGTCGGCCGGCTCGGATCGGTCGCTTCCCGTACGCCGGGCGATCCTCGAAGGTCGGCGCGGTAATCGACAGGGCGTTGATAGGGCGTGATCGGAAGCGTCGCCTGAACGCGGACCCAGCGCTCCCATCCTCGTCCGAGTCGCAGGCGTTTCAATGGCTCGGGGATCCACCAGATGAAGGCGCCCGTGATCTGTCCGTGCTTCGCGTGCTGAAGCTCATCGACCCGCTTGTCAGCGCCGGCGGCCCGGCGGAGTTGTTCCCACTGGAACGCGCGCCCCGTGGTCGGAGGGACCCGCCCGAAACCGAGCTCGCGATCCAGGTAGTATGCGGCGAGCTCCGAATACCAGTGGGCGGCCGAGAAGCGCTGCGTGGGTTTGAAGTAGCCCTCGACGCCGTTGTCCAAGGTGATCTTGAAGGCGAGGCTGCGTCCGCCTTTCCCCTTTTTCACGCTTGCGATGGTCCCCTCGCGCAGAGCGGCGATCCGGGGCGCGTCGGGCTCGCCTAGGAAACTCGTGGCGGGGGCCTGCCCGAAGCTCAGCACCGACCACATGCAGCACGCGGCCACGACCCCGATCGTCCAGTTGCGCACGCGGCCAGAGTAGTCGGCTCCCGGTCGGGTTCCCTGTTTCACGCAGGGGTACGAAGGTACGCAATCCCTTGAAATCTACTACAATTTTTTACTTTTGGCCTAACCGGGTGAAATATTTAGCAATTGTAAAGATTTTAACCCCTAAACTTAACCCTTGAGGAGTGGTCTTGGGAGCATGCGCGTCGCAATACTGATCCTCTATGCACCAGGGTGGGATGTGTGTGAGGGGAACGAAAGCGCTGTGTTTCTGCGCCCTTCTGGTGCTGATGGGGTGTGAGGGTGTCATTGGTGGGGCAGGGGTTGGAAGTGACCCCAACGGCCCAGGGGGACCCGGGCGTTCGCAGGAACAATTCATCTGCGAGAATCCGGACGCGATCGAGCTGGGCACAGCGCCAGTTCGTCGCCTCACGAACGTGGAGTACGACAACACGGTTCGTGACTTACTCGGCGGTGCAATGCCGCCGCTTCCGGAGCAACCGAGTGACGCGGTGCTCGAAGGAAGCTTTGAAAACGATGCGACTTCGCTCGGTCCGTCCGACGTGCGCATCACGCGTTACGAAACCGCCGCCTTGGATCTCGGCGAGCACGCGGCGAACAACGGAGAGGTTCGCGCGCGGATCCTGCCATGCGATCCCAACGGGGGCGGGTCCGCATGTGGACGCGAATTCGTCGAGAGGTTCGGCAGGCGAGCCTTCCGGCGACCGCTGACCGCGGACGAAACCGATCGGTGGGCTTCGTTCTTCGAGGACAGACGCATCGATATCGACTTCGATGCCGCCCTTCAGCTCACCGTCGCCGCGATGCTGCAGTCTCCTCAGTTTCTCTACCGCCTCGAAGACCGAGGGACTTCAGGCGATCCCGGCCAGATCGAGATCGATGCGTATGAGGTCGCGAACCGACTCTCCTATTTCTTGTGGGAGAGCATGCCGGACGATCAGCTCCTCGACGCGGCGGAGGCCGACGCGCTCCAGACCTCAGAGCAACTCGAGGCGCAAGCACGCCGGATGCTCGCGGACGACCGAGCACGGAACACCGTGCGCAACTTCCACCGACAGTGGCTCTATCTCGACCGTGTCCTCGGTGAGGACAAGCTGCCGGATGAATTCCCGCTCTGGGGCGATGCTGCCAAGCAGTCCGTTCGCGAAGAATCCCTGCGATTCTTGGAGAACACGGTCCTTGCTGGCGGCACGGTTTCGGACCTGCTCACCAGCACAGTTGCTTACGTCGATGACGTGACGGCTCAGCTTTACGGGGTCAACGCGCCAGTTGGACCGTGGGGCGAAGTTGAACTCAATCCAGCAGAGCGCGGTGGGATTCTGAGTCGACTCGCGTTCTTGGCGGGTAACGCGCACGACGCCAACGGGTCGCCCCCCCTTCGCGGGGTCTTCGTGATGGACCGGATCCTGTGCGAACCCCGTCAGTCTCCGCCCGCCGACGCGGACATCTCCCCACCGGCGCAGGATCCCAACACGGGCCCGAAGACCAATCGGGAGCTCTTCGAGGAGCGAGTCGCGCCCTCCGACTGTCAGACCTGCCACGTACGCATCGACGGGTTCGGCTACGGCTTCGAAGAATACGACGCTGCAGGTCAGTTTCGTACGGTCGACAATGGGTTTCCGGTCGACGCGACCGGCTTCGCCGCCGGAATCGAGAACGACGGCGAATACGAAGGCGCAGTCGAGCTTCAATCGCTGCTCGCCGAGAGCCCGGTCGTTCACGATTGCGTGGTTCGACAATGGTTCACCTATGCGTACGGGCGCCCCATGGAGCCCGCCGACACGTGCCAAGTCGAAGCTCTTCAACGGGCGTTCGAGGACAACGGCGGCAACATCATCGAGCTCTTGGTGGACCTCGTCACGCGTCCCGAGTTTCGACTTCGCACTGCGGGAGACAACGGATGAGTCGCGCACCCATGATTCTCGACCGTCGTCGCTTTCTGACCGCTCTCGGCCTTGGGGCGGGTTCTCTCTACCTTCCGTCGCTCCCGTTCGGCTCCGCACGAGCGCAGTCCTCGATGCCCGCGCGCGTCGTGTTCTTCATCACGCCCCACGGCACCGTGCCCGGCCGCTGGACGATGAAGCAATCGGGTCGGGATCGCGAGGAGTATGATTTCTCTCTCGGCGGAATGGGTGAAAACCAATTCAGCGATATTCTGAAGCCGCTTCATCGTCACCGCGAGAAACTGTTGATCCTCGATGGGCTTGCTCGTGGCGTAACGTTCGCCGAAGAGTACCGCGTGGCCCAAGAAGGCTTTAGCGGCGACGTCAACCGACACCATATCGCGCAGGCGCACCTTCTGACCAGCACATGGGCCTTTCAGGGTGCCTCGACGGCACGGGGTGGGGCACGTTCCATCGACCAGGAAATCGGGAACACGGTGGGGGTCCCCGGTCGATGGAACAGTCGCGTTTACGGATTCAACCACCAGCATGCATACAGCTACCTCGGCAGCAACGAGCCATCGCCTAGGGAGCAGAACCCGCAGACCGCGTTCAACGACATTCTCGGACTTGCCCCAGAGCCGTCCGATCCAGGGGCCGCGCCCTCGCGCACGGATATGATTCGTTCGGCGCGGGCGAGCGCCCTCGACATGGCGGCTGAGGAGTTTGCGTCGGTCTTGCCACGGCTGGACCCCGATGATCGAGAGAAGCTCGAGCGACACCGAAGCCTCGTGCGCGATCTCGAACTCGGGTTGAGCATGCCCGCACCCGCCATCTCGGGCTGCGATCCGACGTTCACGTCGCAGGGTCACGTCATCGACCAGTTCTCACGCCTGACCACGCTCTCGCTGGCTTGTGATCTCACACGGGTGGTGACGCTGGTTACGCAGAACATCCCAGGGAGTGAGTTCGGACTCGCGCCGGGCGTCGACATGCATCAGGACATCGCTCACGCCTCGGATGAGAACGATGGCACGACCGCCGGCATCGAGGGGATGGTCAACTACAACCGGGTGTACGCGGAGCACTTCGCGTATCTCCTGGACCAGCTCGACGGTGTTCAGGAAGGGTCTGGGACCCTGCTCGACAACACTGCCGTCGTGTGGCTCAGCGAACTGGCAACAGGCGGACACCGCCTCGAACGCACGCCAGTCGTGGTCGCAGGCGGAGGCGGAGGGTACTTCCGACCCGGGCGCTACGTGCACTACGCCCAAGACAACTCAATCGACGTTTCCTATTCGTCGAACCACGACATCGGGTTCGCGCAGGAGCGCCTGTTCGTCAATCTGATGCACGCCATGGGCATGACGAATCGACAGTCTTTTGGTCTGAACCAAGTGCAGTTCGCCTCGAGTACGATCTCGCTGAACGGGCCGCTTCCGCGGTTGACCTAGAGCGTATCTCACTCTAGTTCTTCGCGAACTCGGGCTCTCGGAGCCCGAGGAGGTCGATCGAGGACCCAGCTCCTTTTCGGACGGCTGCTTGGTAGATGCGGTGCGCGAGTGCGACGTCTTGGATCGCGAGTCCGGTCGAGTCGAACACGGTGGTCGCGCCTCGCTTTGGCGCAGGGTCGATACCCGCAACCACGGCGCCAAGCGTACCCGCGAGCTCCTCGATGCGAAACGCGCCTTGCGTCACCGGTACGTTGATCTCGCCGCTCCGGGTCGCCTGGTGGAGGTCATCTACGTAGACCGCGGAAATCTCCAAAAGGGCGACATCGAGCTCCTGCTTGCCTGGTGCGTCGGCTCCCATCGCGTTGATGTGCGCGCCTGGACGCACCCAATCGCTCACAACGATGGGTTCTGTCGAGGGGGTTGCCGTGCATACGATGTCCGCGCCCGCGGCGTGTTCGAGGTCGACCACGCGGCCTCCGGTCTCGGCCGCGAGCGTGGCTGCTGCTTTCGGGTCTCGATCGTGGATGAGCGCAGAAAAATCTGGAAACACAATGCGGTGGGCGTCGTGCAACATCCTCGCCTGCACCCCTGCACCGATGAACGCCACCGTCGAGGGGGCCGCACCAGCGAGAAACCTCGAGGCGACGGCGCCAGCGGCACCCGTGCGTAGTGCGGTGAGAAACGTGCCATCCATGACCGCCAAGGGAAACCCTGTCGCGGGGTCGTTCAACACATACGTTCCCATGACCGTCGGGAGCGCATTCTGCGTGCGGTTCCTCGGGTGTACGTTCACCCACTTGATGCCGGCCGCGTCGCCGAGGCGCGCGGGCATGGCGCGAAAGTCCCCCTGCGAGTCGTCCATACCAAGGTAGATCTTCGGAGGCATCGTGGCGTCGCCGCGTCCGAATGCGGCGAACGCGTCCTCTACGGCATCGACAGCAAGCGCAACGGTCGCCACCGCTTCGACCTCTTTCCGGGTCAACACGAGCGTGGTCATCGTTTCGATGTCGTGGCCAGTCATTTGAATCGAAACTCTTGTTCGCGGCTCTTCGCTTTCGGTATAGTCCGCCGAACTCATGGCGACCAGACAGCTGAATGTAGTCGGCGGCTACCCCTCGGGACCAGCCGCCACCCTTCGAACCGATCGCTGGTGGGTGGGCCCCGTTGCCACCCTCTTGGCTCTGAGCGCCTTCGCAATCTACGCGACTTGGGCTGCTTTCCAGGGCGATCACTACTACGCAGACCCGTATCTCAGCCCGTTCTACTCACCGGTGTTGTGGAGCGACACCGCTGTCTCTGGCGCCGCCCCACTCGCGCACACTTGGATTGGCGCGTGGCCGAGTTGGTGGCCGAGCTTCCTTCCGGTCTCGCCGGCGCTGTTGATCCTCTTCTTCCCCGGGGCGTTTCGTTTCACCTGTTACTACTACCGCAAGGCGTACTACCGCGCGTTCACCGGTTCGCCCCCGGCGTGTGGGGTCAACCCCGTGGCGGAGACTCGCACCTATCGTGGTGAAACCGCATGGCTCATCTTTCAGAATCTCCACCGCTACGCGCTTTACTTCGCCGTCCTCTACATCTTCATTCTCTACTATGATGCCTTCATCGCATTCTTCCGGAATGGCGAGTTCGGCGTGGGCGTCGGGACTATCGTTCTCTTGGTCAACGCCACGCTTCTCGCGGGGTACACCTTTGGCTGTCACGCCTTTCGCCATCTGGTGGGCGGCGGGTTCGACTGCATGTCGTGCGGCGAGAAGACGCTGCGATACAGCGCGTGGAAGAAGTCGACCTGGCTGAACGAGCGGCACATGCGTTTCGCGTGGATGAGCCTGTTCTGGGTGGGTTTCACCGATGTGTACGTGCGACTGGTCTCGATGGGCGTGATCACCGACCTGAACACCTGGACGAACTGAGCAGCGATGGACGTCAACGAGATTCAGACTTTTGAGCACGACGTGCTCGTGATCGGCGCGGGCGGCGCCGGGCTTCGTGCTGCTATCGAATGCAGCGCGCGGGGGCTCAACACCGGAGTGATCTCCAAGAGTCTGCTCGGGAAGGCCCACACCGTGATGGCGGAAGGCGGGATGGCCGCCTCTCTCGGCAATGTCGACCGCCGCGACAATTGGAAAATCCACTTTCGCGACACGATGCGCGGCGGCAAGTTCTTGAACCAGTGGAGGATGGCCGAGCTGCACGCCAAGCAGGCGCCGGAGCGGGTGCGAGAGCTCGAGGAGTGGGGCGCGGTGTTCGACCGCACGCCAGACGGCTTGATCAGCCAACGCAACTTCGGCGGCCACCGCTATCCCCGACTCGCGCACGTGGGCGACCGCACCGGTCTCGAACTGATCCGCACGCTTCAAGATCACGGGGTGCACCAGGGTATCCACTTCCACATGGAATGCACCGCCCTTCGATTGCTTCGAGACGGTGGGCGGATTGCGGGCGTTGCGGCGTACTGGCGGGACACCGGTCGCGTCGTGTTGGTCCGCGCGCCGGCGGTGATCATGGCGACTGGCGGCGGCGGCAAGGCTTGGTTCGTCACCAGCAACTCGTGGGAATACACCGGCGATGGCGCCGCGCTCGCCTACGAGGCGGGGGCCGAGTTGATGGACCTCGAATTCACACAGTTTCACCCGACGGGCATGGTGTGGCCGCCATCCGTGCGGGGGACATTGGTGACCGAGGGTGTTCGAGGTGACGGCGGGATCCTGAAGAACAACAAGGGCGAACGCTTCATGTTCAACTACATTCCCAAGCGTTTCGCGCCCGAGACGGCGGATACGATCATGGAGGCCGATCGGTGGCCCGACGATCCGAGTGCGCGTCGCCCGCCAGAGCTTCTGACGCGCGATGTCGTCGCGCGTGCGATTCGCGCCGAGGTCGAGGCGGGCCGCGGGTCACCGCACGGAGGCGCCTTTCTCGACATCGCGTCGAGACGCCCGGCTGACTTCATCCGACGGAAGCTCCCCTCGATGTATCACCAATTCAAGGAGCTTGCCGAAGTCGACATCACCGCGACGCCAATGGAAGTCGGGCCGACGCTCCACTATTTCATGGGTGGCATTCGCGTCGATCCCGACACCCAGGAGACCAACGTCCCAGGGCTCTTCGCATGCGGCGAGTGTGCGGCTGGGCTTCACGGTGCCAACCGGCTCGGGGGCAACTCGTTGTCGGACCTCATCGTCTTTGGAAAGCTCGCCGGCGAGGGCGTCGCCAACTATGTCGGCGCTCTTCCATCCACCCCGCGTGCCGACGACGAGCAGATTACCGGGGCCTACCGCGACGCCACAGACATCCTGAATCGCGAGTCCGGCGAGAATCCGTATTTGCTCCATGAAGCGATCCAGGAGGTGATGAGCGACAACGTGGGCATCGTCCGCACCGGATCAGAACTCGAAACCGCCGTGGAACAGCTCGGCGTCCTCAAAGGGCGGGCCAAGAACCTCAAGGCCCTCGGCGCCAGCCAATACAATCCGGGGTGGCACGAAGCCCTTTCCGTTCAGTCGATGCTGATCGTCGGGGAGGCGGTTGCGCGCGCCGCGTACCTTCGCGAGGAAAGCCGGGGCGCGCACACGAGGCTCGATTTCGAAGGTGAGCGAGAGGAATGCGCGCAGTTCAACATCGTGTCCCGCAAGGGCTTGAACGGAGAGATGCAGGTCGAGAAGGTGCAACGACCCGAGCCGCCCGCCGAGCTGGCGGCGATCGCGAACGCGTCGCTCGAAGACCTCGAAGGAGGACAAGTAGCATGACCAAGCGTGCGTTTCGGATCTGGCGTGGTGACTCTCAAGGCGGCGACTTCCAGGAGTACGACGAGGAAGTCGACGAAGGGATGGTAGTCCTCGACGTGCTCCATCGCATTCAGGCGAAGCAGGCGAACGACCTCGCGATTCGGTGGAACTGCAAGGCCGGGAAGTGCGGATCGTGTTCCATGGAGATCAACGGCCGCCCGCGGCTCGGTTGCATGACGCGAATGAACGTGTTCTCGCCGAGCGAGACGATCACAGTCCAGCCGCTCAAGGCGTTTCCCGTGATCAAAGACCTCGTGAGCGACGTCTCCTGGAACTACGAGCAGAACAAACGCATTGCGCCGTTCAAGCCGAGGCCGCGAGGCAGTGACGGCGAACACCGCATGTACCAAGAAGACGTCGACCGTGTTCAAGAGTTCCGCAAATGCATCGAATGCTTCCTCTGCCAAGATGTTTGCCACGTAGTTCGTGATCGGGACCGCAAAGACGCGTTCGTCGGCCCGCGTTTCATGGTGCGATTGGCCAGTCTCGAGATGCACCCGCTCGATGACGACGACCGCGTTCCCGAGATCAAGAAGGAGTACGGTTCGGGAATGTGCAACATCACGCGCTGTTGCACCGAGATGTGCCCTGAGCACATCAACATCACCGACAACGGGATCATTCCTCTGAAGGAACGCGTCGTCGACCGGTACTACGACCCGCTGGCTCGGGTGGCGCGGCTCTTCGCCGGGCGTAAGCTTCGGATGAAATCCCGCTCGGAAGAGCACTCGGGCGAGTAGCGGAGGGCACCATGGCAGAACGCTTCGCACTGAAGACCATCTCACAGGACGCGATCGCGCGTGCGGTCGAGAGAGCCGAGCACTACCGTCTCTTGAACGACCCGGAGCAAGCAGAGAGCATTTCACTCGATGTGCTTGCGATCGACGATGGAAACGCGCGCGCGCGAATCACGTTGATCCTCGCACTCACCGATCAGTTCAGCGGCGGGGGCGGATCGCACGCTGCGCGGCGCGCCCTCGAGCAGGTCGCGAAGCTGCCGAGTGAGTACGAGCGCGAGTACTACACCGGGTTGGTGGCCGAGCGCCAAGGCAGAGCCCACCTCACCCAAGGTGGCATCGCGCGCACGTTCGCCTACGAAGGGCTTCACGAGGCGATGGTCCACTACGAGCGAGCGGATGGCTTGAAGCCACCCGGGGTCGATGACGCGATTCTGAGGTGGAATGCGTGTGTACGTACGATTGGGCGCGAGGATCTTCATCCGCGCCGCGAAGAACCAGAGATGCAGCTCGAGTGAGCGAGGTCGTCTGACCGGGAGGCAGGATGTCGAATTCAGTGTTGGCTCTCCTCGGGTTCGCCGGGTGGACCCTCTTGTTGGTGTTGACGACGATCACACTTCGCTCATGGATTTTCCTCATCAATCGGCGGGCAAGTGCCGAGTTCAAGCCTGACGGCTCGGATGTATCCCCCTTTCACATGCGGCTTTGCCGTGCGCACGCCAACTGCGTCGAGAACCTCCCGATCTTCGGTGTGATCGTGTTGACGGCGATCGTCACCGGACACTCCGAGGTGACGGATGCGCTTGCGTTGTGGGTGCTCTTGGCGCGCATCGGGCAGAGCCTCACGCACTTGCTCTCGACGAGTAACCTCGCGATCACGGTTCGTGTCACGTTCTTCTCCGTTCAGCTTGCAATCGAAGCGTACTGGGCGATCGAGCTCGTGAAGATCGCTCTTGGAAGTCAGTGAAAGTCACGCGATTGTCGCGGGTGATCGGCGACGGCAAGCTCGGGCACCCATAACGACTTCGCGATCAGGTGGACCACGCCGTCGGCTTTTTGGATCTCTCCGGTAATCCCGAGAAGCGATGCGGTCTTTGCGATGGTGGCATACTGGTCAAACACGTGCTTCCACACGACCACGTTCACGAATCCAGTTTCATCTTCGAGTGTGAAGAACGTCACGCCGGATGCGGTTCCTGGGCGTTGTCGGCAGATGACCATGCCCACATAGCTTGCCTGCCTGCCATGCTCCGTATGCCGCACACTCTCGGCGTTCGGGATGTGGCGCGCCTCGAGGGCTCCTCGCAGCCCCCGCATCGGGTGACCGCGCGTGCTGTGATGGCTCGCGCGGTAATCCCAGATCACTTCGTCGTCGTGGACTAGCGACGAGAATGAGATCTGGCTCGACCCTGGTTCGAGCGGGAGTGAATCTCGTGTGAATCGAGCGAGGCTTCGCACCTGCCAAATCGCATCTCGTCGATTGAGACCAAAGCATTCAAACGCCCCGGCTTCGGCCAACCCATGCAACGCTCTTCGTGAGAGCCGAGTCTCTCGTACGAACGTGGCCAGATTCGGAAACGTCGTACCCGCCCCCTCGATCTTCTCCCGCTCCACCTGCCCCAACCCCTTCACAAACCGCAACCCCATTCGCACGGCGAGATCAGTGTCAGTGTCAGTGCCAGTGCCAGTGTCAGTGTCAGTGTCAGTGTCAGTGCCAGTGTCAGTGTCAGTGCCAGTGCCAGTGCCAGTGTCAGTGTCAGTGCCAGTGCCAGTGTCAGTGTCAGTGTCAGTGTCAGTGTCGGTGCCAGTGTCGGTGCCAGTGTCGGTGCCAGTGTCGGTGCCAGCGTCAGTGCTGGCGCTAGTGCCTCCTCGCCGCTCGAGGGTGCAGTCCCAGGCACTCTGGTTGATGTGGATGGGAAGCACTTCGACGCCGTGGCGCTTGGCATCCTCGACCAGTGTGGCGGGGCTGTAGAAGCCCATTGGCTGGGCGTTGAGGATGGCGCAGGTGAATGCTTCGTGATGGTGGCATTTGAGCCAGGCTGTGATGTACGCGAGGAGAGCGAACGACGCTGCATGGCTTTCGGGGAACCCGTACTCTCCAAACCCTCGGATTTGAGAGAAAACGCGCTCGGCGAACTCTTCGGGGATCCCTTGTTCGAGCATGCGGGGAATCATGCGGGTGCGATGCTTCTCGATGCGTCCGGATTTTCGCCACGCCGCCATGTCACGCCGCAGCTGATCAGCTTCACCTGGCGTGTACCCCGCCGCCTCGACCGCGAGTTTCATGACCTGCTCTTGGAAGATCGGGACGCCGAGTGTCTTCTTGAGAATCCGTTCGAGTTTCGGGTGAGGGTACTCGACGGACTCTTCACCTTTTCGGCGACGAAGATACGGGTGCACCATGTCTCCTTGAATCGGACCTGGCCGAACGATCGCGACTTCGATGACGAGATCGTAGAACGTGCGTGGACGAAGGCGCGGAAGCATGGCCATCTGTGCGCGGCTTTCGATCTGAAACACGCCGACTGTGTCTCCCGCAGAGACCATGTCGTAAGTCGCTTGGTCTTCAGTGGGTACCGATGCCATCTCGATCGACTGCCCCTTGTGTACGTGCAGCAGATCGAATGCATGATGAATGCATGTCAATGCACCGAGCCCGAGCAGATCGACCTTGAACAACGCGAGATTTTCAACATCGTACTTGTCCCATTGGATGACGGTGCGGTTGTCCATCGTGGCGGGTTCGATGGGCACGATCTCGTCGACCGCTCGGTGACCGAGCAGAAAACCTCCTGGGTGAATCGATAAATGCCTAGGAAAATCGAGTATTTGTGACGCAAGTGACCACAGGTGATGAGTGGCCGGGGAGTCCTGGTCGAGACCGGCTTCTCGCAACAACTCGGGGTTGAGAACGTCGTCACGATGCCGCAATAGCCGCGTTGCCGTCTCGAGATCGGTACGTGGAAGCCCGAGCACTTTGCCGACGTCGCGAACCGCCGAACGGATTCGATATCGAATGATGTTGGCGACCATCGCCGCATGACGACGACCGTACTTGTCGTACACGTGTTGAATGACTTCTTCTCGGCGGTCGTGCTCGATGTCGAGATCGATGTCCGGTGGCTCAGCACGTTCGACGCTCAGAAAGCGTTCGAACAAGAGGTCCATGCGCACTGGGTCGATGGCCGTGATCCCGAGGCAAAAACACACAGCACTGTTGGCCGCACTTCCACGCCCCTGACACAGAATGTGATGGGCGCGACAGTACTGGACGATTTCGTGCATGGTGAGGAAGTAGCCGCCGTAGTCGAGGCGCTCGATGATCAAGAGTTCTCTCTCGATCTGCGCACGAACATTCGTTGGAATGCACCCATCGTATCGATTGCGCGCGCCTTGATAGGCAAGCGACTCGAGCCAACTCTGTTCGGTTTGCCCCGTAGGGAGGCGCTCACCCGGGTAACGATAGTGAATGTCGTCGAGGCTGAACGTGCATTGCTCGGCCAAGTCGAGTGTGCGTCGTAAACAAGCAGGGTCGTCCGAAAACATCTGCGTCATCTGGTCGACCGACTTGAGGTCGTGTTCGGCATTGCCTCGGATCGCATGACCCGCCTCGGAAAGCACTTTCCCCTTGCGAATGCAGGACAGAATGTCTTGGAGCGGGCGGCGTGCACGATCGTGATAGAGCACTTCGTTCCCCCCGACGAAGCCGATGTCGAGGTCATTTGCCGCTTCACGCAAGTGGCGCTCCGTCGCGTGCTCGTGATCGCGAAGGTGGCGCGCACACAACGCGAACAACGAAGAAGGCCCTCTTGCATGATGCAATGCACGAATTGCTTCAGGCGTGTTGCATAGAAAGAACACGTCTTCGATCGATGTTATGTCCGCGACGTGCACGAGGGCTTCGCCCTTGACGCAACGAGCGTGTCCCAGGGATAGAGCACGGCACAACTCGGCATATCCGCGTTGAGTTTTCGCGAGAGCAACCACTTGGTGCGCCACGCCATCGACGTCGAGAGTCAGCTGCATTCCGGTGATGACGCGAATGCCTAGATCTCTGGCACGTACGTGTGCCCGTACGAGCCCATACACACCATCACGATCGGTGATGGCAATCGCGGGGAGCCCCAACGCGTGCGCATGCTCGACCAGCTCTTCGGGGAAGGACGCCCCCTCCAAAAAGCTGTGGTTCGTCTTGACCCACAACGGAACGTACGCCCCCATCGTGCTTCAATCCAAGACTCCGTGAAGGAACCAACGTTTGCGCGGGCGATCGTAAAAGAGCCAGAGCAGGTCGCCGTGATCGGTTTGGGCGTAGTAGTAGTCGCGCTCGACGAGCCGCTTCCACCAGCCGCCACTGACGCGATAGGGGCCATACAGGTGTTCGATTGCCTGGTTCTGCGAGAGCGAAGGCCCTGCCTCGGGCTCGGCGGGTTTGCGTGGCGGAAGGGGCCTCGGGCGCGCAAAAACCCTGCGAATCATCGCTGGATTGTCGGAAGATGCATTGGCTGGCAGGGACGTGCGGTCAATGGGTTCCCACGCAAACGAGGCCTCTGGAAGGTGAGCTTCGCGCAGAGATGCCTTGGTGACCGACTGCTCGCCATAGGCCGCTCGGATTCGTGCGAGCGCACGGTGTGCAGCGCCCATGTCGAGAACCGATTGGTGCCCAGGAAGCGCGCGTTGTTCTGCATGTGCGCGCACGGTGGCCGCATCGATCTCGACTTCTTCGACCGCCCCGTCGAGCGCAATCTCTCCAACGCGAAGTCGAATCAGCTCGAGGAGCGTCATCAAGTCGAGTGAAGGCGATGCAGGACCGACGCGCTCGATGTGCAGCGGTGCGCGCTCGAGATGAAACGACAGCGTGAGCGATTCGATAGCTTCACCACGAGCTCGTACCTGATGAAGGAGCGAATGAAGGGCGCCTTTGATGGCAAACAACAAACGGTGCTGGTCGTCATCGGGCGGATCGACTTGAAACGAAATTCGCGCCGGCTCTTCGAAGGCGTGAGGCTGGATGGGAAGCTGTAGCCCTTCAGAGAAACGATCGTGAAGGGCGCTCGCCGCTTCGCCGAAACGACTGTGAAGTTCGCCTGAGGGAAGCACCAAGAAATCACCGAGAGTTTCAATGCCCAATGCCGCCAGGTTCTCACAGACATCACCTGGAAGATCGAACTCGCCGAGTGGGGTGTTGTTGGAGCGTTCAGTTTCTTGCTCAGGGCTTTGTAGAACTGTGACGGTGGCGTTCGACATCGCGACGGCGAGCGTACGGTATCGGTGAAAACCAACGGTGACCGCACTGCGCCAATGGCGCGCCCGCAAGTAGCGATGAATGCACGTGGCCCAGTTTCGATAGCCGCCGTACAATCGTCGAAGCCCCTCCGGATCCACGTGAAACGCGCCGGAATGTGCGATCGGCTCGACCTTTGGGGAGAAGGTTTGCAATGAAGCGACGAGCTCAGCCGTGATCGCCGTTGTTTGATCTGGTGAAACCACGGCCGTGTGCAGATTGGGCACCAGATCGCGCGCGACGCTTTGGCGCATCCCGATGCGGAGACGAAGCTTGCGCGCAAGTGGGTTGAGATGTGTGACACGGCCGTGCGGACCTTCGTCATCGACGACGGCCACCGGGGCTTGGCTCCAGTGGGGCTTCTGCCGAAGCAAGATCTGCATCGGAAGCATGGGCAAGAGCACGCAAGCCACGCGATTCATGATGCACCTTGCAAACCTGAAGGTGCGATTGGCTGTGCCGTCGCAAGGCTGGTGCCAAGGCCGATCTTGTCTTTCAAGATCCGCGGCTGAACTTCGAATCGATCGCCGAGAAGTGGCCCCCGTTGGGGCTCGACGCGAAGCCCGACGAGCGGACCTGAAGATGCATCTTCGAGCTGATTGGATGTAAGCAAGAGCATGCGTCCGTCGTATTGGCGCAACACTCCTTGCAGCCGCCCCTGCCAATTGGCCGATGAGCCTTTCGGCATGGCATCGGTGAGGTCGATGATGGTGAGACCAAACGCACCAGAACGGGCAAGCCACTCGGCAGTACGTACCAATGCGAACGGCCCTGCATGTTGCGGTACGTGAATGGCGACGAACGCTTCGAGATCGACGCCCGCGGCCGCAAGATCAGGAGGGAAGAGCGCACCATCACGAGGCTGCACCCAAGCGACGAGTTCACCGCGCGCTTGCGCATGGATCACACACGACACCGCCGTAGTGGTACGTGCACATGCGTGGCGCCCCGAGACCTCGACCAACCGCGCACGTGGCAGAAGTGCCGAAAGCGGTTGTGCTGTGGGAGGTTGGCTGGGTGAAGGTTCGGTGCGGGCGTCGAGCGGTGTCTCGAGCTTGATCACATTGGCTTCGTGTGTCCCAGAAGGCATGGGACCACCCAGTATACTGAACAAAAGAGCAGTGACAAGAAAGTAATTAACATAATAAATTCAATTACTTAAGATTTCAGCTCGGACTCCTGGTCGTACAGATTCAAGATCCCCGTCGCAATCCCGCGAAGCAAGGACATCGCCATGCTGAAGTGGTCTTCGAGCACTTCGAGCAGGACGTCGATGTCGATTCGAAACGCCACCAGAGGCTCCGCAACTTCGGCCCGAAACCACCTGCGCGCATCGGCGACCGCGTCGATCGACCCGACCGAATCACCGGGCCCCAACCGAAAGTGCTGTTCCGGCTCCGTGGCGTGGCAGTCGATCACGCCCCGCAACGGCAGCAGAAAATAGGTCGAACGATCGCCGATCTCCCAGAGCACCTCGCCCTTGGGCACGTGCAACTCTTGAACGCCACGCGCGAGATCGGCGATCGCGTCGATCTCGCTCTCTCCGAATGAGAACGTCTTCCGTAGAAACGCCATTCGTTCGACCAAATCAAAAGGGCGATCGGGAATCGCAAACGCCTCCCCCACGAGACCGAAGCCAGCGTGCTTGCCGAGCTGCCGACGTGCCGCGATCACTTCTGCACTCGTACGTCTCAACACCTGCTTGAGAAGCACGAAGTGCTCTTCGAAAATCTCTTGGGCATCCTCCATCGCCAGCGACAATGTGACCATCTCGCCAAGCGCGACACAATCGTATCCTTCTTCTTCTTCCGCGAGCGCGCTGATTCCGCCAACGACGCTCCGCGGTCCAAACGATCGCACGGCTCTTCCGTTGCGAATGATCTCGCACTGACCCGACACGACGTACTGCACCTCCATCGCAGGTGTGCCTCGGTGACACAGATAGTCGCCCTTCTCGTACGAGCGCTGCCGTGCGTTCCCCGCGATTACTTGCGCGATCTCCAGAGGAAGCTCTGCGATGCCCGGGAACGTCCTCAAGAACAGAAATCGTTGAAACCGATCCATCTCACGGGACGGTGTGACCGCAGGTTCAGGCAACTCCGACCTCCTCATGACTTCCTCCGTGCGGAGCATGCAGTCTCTGCCCGATCTCCCTTGCATGGTGCGTCGCGATTCCACGAATCACCTCGCTCTGATCTGTCGTCATCGCTTCGATCGCCGCCTCGTACGAGAGCCGAGGCGCTGGCCGTCCGAGCGCCGCCCCGGCAAGCCTGGCTCGGCGTTCCACCGATTCGCCGTCATCCACCAGGGCGAGGACTGCATCGCGGGTCGGCCCGGTGAGAACGGCTTCGAGTACTTCGATGCTCGCCGCCCGGAGCCTCGTGTTGTCACTCCGAAGGCCACGCCACACCAGCACGAAATTCTCCTCGGGGTGTTGAAGCCCCATCAGCGAGAGCGCTCGTTCGAGTGATGCCCTTTCTTTGTCCCCCAGCGCGGTGCGGAGAAGCTCTCCATCGGTACTCTCGATTCCGCTCTGATTCTCGATCGCCGAGCGCCAAGTTAGAATCTCGACGACGCGAAGCAAGTACCCACGAAGCTGCTCTTCGAGCATGCCGGGGTCGAGTGGCACAGACCCGTGTGTACTGCGCAGACGGACGAGCGCCCGCACGATCTTGAGACGGACCCCACCTTCGTGGTCGCCCCCGAGATGTCGCATGAGGACCTTGGCGGCGTGGTTGGGCTCGAAGCGAATGATCGTGTGCGGAACTCGTCGTCGAACCTTCTGCGGGGTAGCGTGATCCCCGAGCGCTCGATCGAGAAAATCGAATGCGTCTTGCCCAATCGCGACCATCGCCTGTCGGGTTGCCTCTCGGAGGTCCGAGTCCGCGAGCAACGGCAGCAAGTGTGGAAGGTAGCGAGGGTCGGGGTTGCGTTCCATTGCGCGAAGTGTTTCGAGCTTCACCTCCTCGTCATCGCTTTCGATGAGTCGGACGAGGAGCTCGTGGAAGATGGTCCCGCGCTCGTGGCGAATCGCTCGGGCCAAGGAATGCATCGTCCGGGCGCTACCGCCAGCGATCCAATCGTCGATCCGGCTCGTGCTCGCTTGTGGATCGATCGACAGGAGACCCACCAACGCGGTCGCCTGAACGATCGATGCATCGAGGTCGAGCTTCTGCTCGAGGAGCGCCCTATTCGGGTCTACTGCGGTCAATGCGCGCAACGCTGCGGCCCGGATATCCGGGTCCTCATCGCTCAGCATCCGGCGAGCCACCGGGACGAATCGGTCATCGGAAGCCTCGGCGAACGCTTCGAGGGACCTCATCCGGACCTCTTTGGCCGGGTGGTACAAGACCAGCACCGGGATCAAGTCTTCGCGCCCGTGCGTGCTGAAGATGTCGACGGCTGCAAGGACCTCTTCGTCTTGCTCGCTGTTGAGCGCATTGAGCAGCGCTTCGAGCGAGTGCAGATCGAGCTCCTCCATTTCGATGCGGGTGTCGATCATTCCCTGACGAAGGCGAGAGCGGAATTGTTCGACGTACTGCTTTCGCGTCGCCATGATCAGGACGAGCCACAGCGCGATCGGAACCAATAGGGCGATGCCGAACTGCGATGCGGTGAAGCCGAGCCCGACGGTTGTCAGGATCAACACCGATGCGAGGGCTTGGCCCACACGGTGGCCAAACACTTCGATGATTCCTTTGGCGTGCTCGCGCCGCTGACTATCGAGAGGCAGATACAACACCTCGACCGAACTTCGATAGAGCGTGTGGCGAAGGCTTCCGTCGAACGCCTTGAGCGCGACCGCAAACACCAACACGGGCCCGATCGCCAAGCCGATCGCGCCGCCGAACAGGAGCACAGGCAGTAGGGCCGAGCTTCGATGCGCACCAAAGGCCCGGAGAAGCCATCCCGCGCCCACGAGCTGGATGATCAGCGCGACCGAATTGAGTCCCAGGTAGAACCGCGCGAAGAACTCGGCCAAGCCCTCCGCCGGGATCTCGTTCGCGACTGTACTCTTGAACACGTAGTCGACGATCGTCAGCGTGATGGTGCCGAGCAGGACCACCCACAACACCCGCGATAAGTAGCTGTCCCGCAGCAACCAACCGACCGACGCTTCCGGGTCGTCAGCCGCGCGGTCTTGGGTTGAGGCGCCACCGGTCTTCCAGAGCAACGGCGTCGTGCCAGCCCCCGCCAGAACGAGAGCTGCCATGACGATGAGGCCCGTCGGGTGGGCGAATCGGAGCAAGACCTCCGCCAGGGCCGAGCCGAGCATCGCCCCGGTGACCCCGCCAGCCGCGATGGCCGGGAAGATCCGCTTGGCTTGCGTGACCGTGACCGCGTCGTCGAGCAGCAGCCAATATTGGATCAGCACGATCGTGATCAGGAGGCCGGTCCAGACGTAGAAGCCGAACGGCGCCCACGGGCCGAGCTTTTCGATCAGCGCCCAAAAGGAGAGTGTGATGGCTGAGCCGGCGAAGAGCGTGAACGCGAGGAGCTTGCGCCGGTCGCGCACGAAAAGCATGACGCGTTGGTGCACGCGCAGTTCGAGAATCGCGAGTAGGGCGATCGCCAGATACGCCCACGGAAGCTGCGTGGCGGGCAGGCTGGCGAGAAACAACGCGTCCCGCGCGGTCTCCATCACCGAGTGCGCGACCATGATCGCCAGGAGCCCAACAAAGCCTACGGCAAGGTTGCGGCGGTCTTCTCGGCGGACGGAAAATTGCATGGTGTTCGTGAGTGGCGGGAGGCAACTGGTTGACGGTCATGTCTAAGGCAAATCTCGGCTACCGCCCACCTTTCTTGAGCGTTTCGAGTTCTTCGAAGGATCTCGGCCAGTCTCCTTTCAAGATCCGGGAAAGCGACCGATCCGCGAGCAGCTTTCCGTCGGTCTGGCACGTGGCGCAGTAGTTCGTTTCTCGGTCGGTGAAGACGATTCGTTGGATCGGGTCGCCACACACGGGACACGGGTTTCCGTACTTCCCATGCGCTGCCATTTCCGGTCGAAACGCGGTGACCTTCTCGGGGAACCCGTCGCCCTGATCGGAGATGAGCCGATTCACCCACTCCTGCAGGACATCGCGCATGGCGTCGTAGAGCCTGTGCAGCTGTTCGTGGTCGAGGCGCTGGGTCCAGATCAACGGCGACAACTGGGCGCGATGAAGGATCTCGTCGGAGTACGCGTTCCCGATCCCACTGAAGATGCGCGGGTCGGTCAGTCCGCGTTTCACCGTGTGATTGCTGGCCGTCAGCGTTTCGGCGAACGTGTCGAAATCGATCGCCAGCGGTTCGATCCCCCCGGGGTCGTGTTCGCGAAGCGCGTCGCGCCCGCGGCATAGGTGCAAGGCTGCGCGCTTCTTCTTGCTGGCTTCGGTCAGCAGGAGTGTTCCGTGATCGAAGTCGAACGCAGCGAGGCCGAGTTTGCCCGGAATCTTGGCTGCGGGGTCTTTCCATCGGAGTCGGCCCGCGATCATGAGATGCAAGACCATGAACAACTCGTCATCGAGCACGAAGACGAGCCTCTTGCCGAGTCGTTCGATGCTCTGCACCTTTCGGTCGACCACTGCGGCGACGGGAGGGTCGACGCTTCGCAGGAGAAACGGCGACGCGAGGCGTACCGCGCGAATCGAGTGGCCTACGACTCTGCGGTCGAGGGCATCCCGGTAGAGCTCGATGTCGGGGAGTTCTGGCATGGCTAGCGATAGCGAGGGTCGAGTCGGTCTCGAAGCCAATCCCCGGTCAAGTTGAACCCGAGGACCGTCACCGCAATCGTACCCCCCGAGAACAGCGCCACGTGGGGGAATCGCAACAGCACGCTGGTGCCTTGGTCGAGGAGCGCCCCCCAGGAGACTGCCTTCCCGGGCCCGAGACCCAGGAAAGACAGCGTCGATTCGGCCAAGATGACGACACCGAGACCTGTGGTCGCCTGAATCACCAGGGGGCCGAGAAGGTTTGGGATCACGTGGCGTCGCAAGACGTCCCGTGTTGGGACCCCGAGCGCTCGCGCGGCTTCGACGAACTCCCGTTCGCGCAGAGATAGAGTTTCAGCGCGTGCGAGGCGGGCGTAGAGGACCCAACCGTTGATCGCGAGGGCGACGATCAGATGCTCGAGGCCCGGTCGCGCGACCAGTGCGAGCACCGCGATGTTGAGCACGATGGCCGGGAACGCTTGCACCAAGTCTGCGATCCCGGTGATGACGTGGTCGGTCATGCGGCCGAAGTAGCCCGCCCAGGCGCCGAGCACGGTGCCGATGAGCACGGACACGCCGACCACGACGACGCCTACGATCGCCGCAAGACGCGCGCCAAAGAGCAAGGCGCTCAGGATGTCGATGCCGTTGTCACCCGTTCCAAGCCAATGCGACCAAGAGGGAGACTCGTACTCGTGGGCAAGGTCGATTGCCAGAGGGTCGTAGGGAGCGATCCATGGCCCGATCAGCCCTAGGAGAAAGAACGCAATCACGATGACCAGCCCAACTGGGGTTCGCCGTAGGCGACCGCGAACCTGTTTCATGACAACCGCACCCGAGGGTCGATGACGCCATAGGCGAGGTCGACGATGAGGTTGACCGCGACGTAGACCAACGCGATGATCAACACGCACCCCTGCACGACTGGGATGTCACGGGCGAAGAACGAGTCGAGAAACAAGGTGCCGAGCCCCTGACGCTCGAAGATCTTCTCCGTGACCACGGTTCCCGAGAGCAGCGCGCCAAGCTGGGCCGCTCCGATCGTGATCACCGGCAGCATCGCGTTTCGGAGGGCATGGCGCAGGTAGAGTGGCCCGGAGCGCACCCCGCGTGCCCGGGCTGCGGTGATGTACTGCCGCGACAGGATCTCGATCATGGCGGCACGGGTCTGTCGCGTTAGTATGGCGGCCATCGCGGTCCCGATCGTGATGGCCGGGAGGATCAGCGCTTCCCCGCCCGCCAGATCGTCACCCGGGAGCGGAAGCCAGCGGAGTTTCACTCCGAACGCCAGAATCAAGAGCGGCCCCAGCCAGATGTTGGGGATGGCGAGCCCCGCGACCGCTACGGTCGACGCGACCTTGTCCCAAAAAAGCCCCGCACGTGCGGCGGCGATGGTGCCCAGAGGGATAGCGACGAACCACGCCACCAACCATGCGGCAAGCGCGAGGACGATCGTGTCAGGGAACACGTCACGGACCAGCGACCAGACCGATCGATCCGGTCGACGGAACGAGGTTCCCATCGTGCCGTCGACCATCTCCGCGACGAACGAGACGTACTGCTGCCCCATCGGCTCGTCGAGATTGAGCGATTGGCGAAGCTCGGCCTTCTCTTCGGGACTCGCCTGGTCCCCGAGGATCGCCTCGACCGGATCGCCCGGAATCAACCGGACGAGCAGAAACACGAGAGTCACCAGGCCCACCACCGTCAGCGCTGCGCGCACCAGGCGCCCCGCCAGGTACCGCATCAGGCCCGGGGACATACCCGGCGGATACTACCCTCAGGGGATCTGGATGTCGGATTCTTCGTAGAGTGTGCTGGGAACCATCGCGGGTTCCTCGGGAGGGGGCTCGCCGTCCGGACAGGTCGGGGCAATTTCGGTCACCGCGGTGCAGATGCTTGCAAGAGACCGTTCCGCGTCGAGGTCGATCACGCGCGCGATCTGCTCGTCTGTCGGGACGTTGTCCCGGCAGGTATCCGCCAAGCTCTCGCCGTTGGCAGTGATACGACTCGGCGCAACACAGCTGTATCCGCCTCGATCCCGGCATCCGCTGTTTTCTCGGCACCCGCGCATGCACCACGTTTCTGCGGTCCGCGTCGGGTTAAATCGCCATTCGACGCAAATCGCCCCGTCAGGGCAAGTGTCCGCGTCGCACCCCTTCACGGTGCAGTACCCACCAGGTTGGGTGAGGTCACATTGCCGCTGGCCGGTCGCCGAACAATCGCGAGAGCCAGCGCAACTGTCACCGATTCGGGGTTGGCAGGCCGCTGCGAGCGAGAGGGCCAGCCCAAGCCATAAGAGATAGGTCAGTCGCATGATCGGACGCCCGAGCATACGAGACCCACTTGGCGGGCGCCAATCGCGCTGCGCTCGGCCCGAGGAGTGGTAGATTCCCCTGGCATTGCGTGTGTTCTGGCTGGGGGTTGGTCTCGCGTGGGTTGGATGCGCGATCGCGTTCGCCGCGGAGGATTTTCGCGCGGTTGCCGGGCTGGTCAGGGATGGGGATGCTCCGGCTGCGCTCCTGGCGATCGGCGAGTTGTCTCCGCGCACCCGGGACTCGGACTCCGTGCGCTATCTCGAAGGGCGCCTCCTGTCGGAGGTCGGTCGCTCGTGCGACGCCATGGAAGCACTGGCCCGGACACCCTCGTCATTGCCAGAAGCGCTGCGTACCGATGCACTTCGTCGGTGGGCTCATGCAGGAGCCCGTTGCGGGCATTGTGCCGAGGCGCGTCCCGTTCTTCTCGAGCTTGCTTCTCGCGAAGTCGCCACCGTTCGTCATGATCGCGCGATTGCGGCGGATTGCGCGTTGCAACTCGGGGAGCTCCCGCAGGCCGTCGAAGAACTCGAACGGCTGACGCGCCGCGGACACGATGATCTCGACCATGTTGCGCTACTCGTGCTGCTGTCCGACGTGTATGAGCGTCTCGGGCAACCCAACGAAGCTCGGAACGCCAGGCGCCTCGCGTGGATCTCGGCAGTGGCGCCGGGGCAACGACAAGTGGCAGCAGCCCTTGAGGAAGAGGTTCGACCCAATGACGAGGATCGGCTCGATCGCGCTGACGCGTTCGTCGCCGCTCTCCGGTTCGGCAAGGCCGTCGAGATCCTCGAGGTGATGAAGGTAGACGACGCGCTCGAGGCGCGCTGGCTGCACACCTACGGCAGGGCGCTCTTTCGAATGCGAACGCGGTACGCGGACGCGGCCAAGGTGCTGCGCAAGTCCGCTGCCCGTGGTGGCCGCTATGAAATCGAAGACGCGTTCCATGCCGCGCGCGCTCTTTCGAGAGCGGACCAAGATGCACGCGCGGTCGCCGCGTATCGAGCGTTCGCGCGCGCGCACCCGAGAAGCACTCGAGCTCCCGAGGCTCGATTCCTCGCTGCGTGGCTCGAGATTCGCATGGGGCGAGCCGCAGGGAAGGCCAACATGGCGCGCCTCCTCAAGGGCCGGTCCGCGCTTCGCGGGAAGTGGCGGCGATCTGCCCTTTGGGAGCTCGGGTTCCGCTCCTTCGAGGACAAACGCTACACCCAGGCCGTACGGTACCTATCGCAGTACACCAAGCTCGCCACGTCTGCGATGGACGAGGCGCGGGGGCTCTACTGGCTCGGCCGGGCCTACCGCCGGGGTCCAAAGGCCGTGGAGTCATACGAGGCCGCGATCGCGGTCCAGCCCCTCCATTGGTACGCCGTGCTGGCGGCCCAACGCCTTCGACGATTGAAGAAGACGCCGCCCCCGCCGTTCGTCGATCCGGAGCGACCCGCCAAGGATCACATGGAGCTCACACCACTCGAGCTTCCACCCTCCTTCGAGGTGTACCGAGACCTCGGCCTCGAGAGAGAGGGGATTCGATGGCTACGCGATCACGAGAAGGAGCTGGTCGAAGGGGTCCCGAAATCCGAGCGCATTCGACTGCTCGCGTCGCTGTATCAGGAGGTGGGTGCCTATCGCGAAGCGCTCCGCGTGGCGCGGCGGCGGATGTCGAACCTGTATCGAGATCCCGCCACCAATTCGTGGTGGTGGCAGGCGGCCTATCCAATGCCGTGGCTTCCGGTCGTCGACGCACATCGCGGAGACCTCCCCCGCGCCCTGATCTACGCGACGATGCGACAGGAGAGTGGGTACACGCCCGACGTCGTGAGTCGCGCCGGGGCCGTCGGGTTGATGCAGCTGATGCCCGAGGTCGCGTCCAACCTCGCAGGCGTGCGCACGACGCAGCGCATGCTCGAGGCCCCGAGCCGGAACATCCCGCTCGGAATCGTCGAGATGAGCGCGCTCGCCGAGGAATTCGACGACGTCTACCCGCTGAGCGTCGCAGCGTACAACGCCGGAAAACAAAGAGTTCGGCGCTGGCTCCGCGAGAGTCGAAAGATGGAACTCGATCGGTTCGTCGAGCGTATCCCCTTCAACGAGACGAGAAACTACGTGAGACGCGTCACGACACATTACGCACGATACGTGTATCTGGACGACCCCGACTCCGGGTGGCCCGAGCTGCCCCGCTTCGTGGCACCCTGATTTGCTCCACGCGTTGGGTTGGATACACTGAAGCCCACGATTTGGGTTGCTCGTCGCGTCACCGAAGGCCAAAGACAGGCCAGACGCTCGCGACGGTGTCTGGACATCTATGAACTTCGTAGCAGCAGGGCTCTCCGACGTCGGTCTCGAAAGAGAGCACAATGAAGACAGCTACTGCATTCTGTCGACGCACCGTCTCTTCGTCGTGGCCGACGGCATGGGTGGGCACCGGGCCGGTGACGTCGCAAGTCGCATGGCTACCGCGGAGATGTCGTCCTTCTTCGACGCGACGACGGAAGCGAACGGCGAGTCGTCACAGTGGCCCGTCGAGATCGATGCTCGCCTGACGACGGAGCAGAACCGCCTCGTGTCTGCCGTGAAAGTTGCCAACCAGCGCATCTACCAGGCATCGGTCCAAAACCGTGCCGTGCAGGGAATGGGAACCACGGTCGTCGGGGCGCTTTTCACGCGTGACGACCGAAGAATTCACATCGCCCACGTTGGTGACAGCCGGGCGTACCGTGTTCGCAAAGGTGAAATCGTCCAGCTCACGCGCGACCACTCGTTGCTCAACGACTACCTGCTCGTGATGCCGAACCTGTCGAACGCGCAACGAGACCAACTCCCCTCAAACGTGATCACCCGGGCACTTGGCATGCAGGATGGCGTTGCAGTCGACCTATACTTCGAGCAAGTCGAGCCAGAGGATGTGTACGTTCTTTGCTCGGATGGTCTCAACGGGATGGTGACCGACGAGCGTATCCTCGGCATCGTCGACGGGGCGGACGGCGATATCGAACGAGCTGCCAAATCGCTCGTCTCCGAGGCCAACAGTAATGGCGGCGACGACAACATCACTGTCGTCCTCGTGCGAATCACCGACTGACCTAGACCGAGTTCACCCTGATCTGATCCGCCCTCGCAGCCTCAGGACGCCGACCCGGCCGCCGCTCATCCTCGAATGTACGTCGCACGTCCTGCGTCTTCCCAGCAGCCGCCTCAGCGCCCCGCGACTACGATCATCGAATCATTTCAGGATGAACTCGGTCTAGCGGCCCGCTGGCTTTCCACCTTTGCGAGGGTCGCTCGCGGCCTCGAGATGCCGGTTGGGCCCCGGTACGATCTTGATCGCCTGCACGTTGGCGACGTTGTGGATCGTCTCGATCACGTGTCCGCGCGCACGGAGGCTGTCTTGAAGCTGTGCGTCGAGCGGGGCCTTTCGTTCGACGCGGAGTTGTTCTGGGTACCCCTGGTGGTGGACCCGTGGGGCCGCGACTCCCTGACCGGCATCCATGCCGAACAGGAGAACGTTCATCGCGACTTGTTGAGTGGCGGTGACGATGCGGCTTCCCCCGGATGCGCCGACACACAACACCGGCTTCCCGTCTTCGAGCACGATCGTGGGCGACATCGTCGAGACGGGTCGCTTCCGCGGACCCGGAAGATTGGGTGCACCGCCAACGAGCCCGAAGGCGTTCGACTTTCCCACTCCGCTTGCAAAATCATCCATCTCGTCGTTCATGACGATCCCCGCTGCCGTGAACCGAGCGCCGAACGGCAGATTGACCGTCGTGGTCACCGCAGCGACGTTTCCCGCTTGGTCGACAACGCAAAGATGCGAAGTCCCAGAGTTGTCGGGGACCCGCGCGGGGGGGCTGGTCCAGACCAGCGGCATTTCGTATGCGTCGGTCGGGTTCGCCTTCGCGCCGCCCGCGAGAGCGGCGCGCTTCTCGATGCGCGCCGGGGCCATCATGCGGTCGAGCGGTTGAATCACCTGGGCCGGATCGCCGAAGTACCATTGTCGATCGACGAACGGCCCTTTCCACGACTCTGCCATCACGTGGAGCAATCGCTCACCGTAGACGGGAGAATCGCCGATGGCGCGTTCCAGAATCGTGAGGCTCTGGAGCATGGTGAAACCGCCGGCGCTCGGCGGGGGCGCGGTGACCCACGTGTAGCCAAAGAGTTCGGCTTCGAGAGGCTTGCGCGTGACGACTCGGTAGTCACGAAGATCTTGGAACGTCATGATGCCGCCGCGCTTCTCGACTGTGGCTGCCATCTCTCGTCCGAGGGGCCCGTTGTAGAGGGCGTTCACCCCGTCGCTCGCGAACGCGCGCAGCACCGCGGCGAGAGCGGGTCGTCGAAGCGTTGCGCCTTCCGTGAGATCCCATGTCGACATCACCGGGTCTTGCCGGAGCTGCACGTCGAACGCCGCGCCCATGGCTGCCAGTGCGTGGCTGACCGGAAAGCCCTTCTCCGCAAGCTGCAACGCGGGTGCGATGACCTGCGCGAGCGGCAGCGTCCCAAAACGGTTCACCAGAAGGG
>JBATTM010000415.1:0-4196 GCA_049670545.1 Polyangiales bacterium | reverse complement strand
CACAGAGACCGAGATGCGAGATGACCCACCCGACACGGCGATCGTCGAGCTCGTGCCCGGCTACCTTGCGAGGCGAGAGAGAGACATCCAGGTGCTGCGTGCGTTCGTCGAAGGTCGGTCCTCGTTTGAGGATGTCACCAGAGTCGGCCACAACTTGCGGGGCACCGCCTCGGCATACGGCTTCCCTCGGCTCGGCGAGCTGGGGGCGGCGCTCGAGGACGCACCCGAGGCCCTGCAGGTGGAGCGGGTGGCCTGGATCGCAGACTCGATGGAGAAGATCCTCGTGCGCGCCAGACGGCGCGGGGGAGCGTCCGAGATGAAACGGACTGGGCCCGCAGATGCCCGCACCGTCCCTTTTCGGCACAGGTAGCGGCACCCGGCGTTCGGTATTGAAACGCCAAGCCCGCACGAACGTGAGCTTTCGCACTTGGCGCGGATTTCGCAGGGGATCAGTGCTGATTTTTCGCGGACCCGTCGTGGTGTCGGGCTTCACGTACCCTCCTCAGCCACAAGGACGAAGATGGGTGGCATCTTTGCTGCGACAGCACGTCATGACGTGATTCCCCGTGTAGTGGGCGGTTTGGCAGGTCTCGCGCACCTGGGCCCCGACTCGGCCGGGCTCGGCGTCTTGGCCGACCGGCAGATCCGCCGGCGTCGTGTCGAGGGCGAGTTCTCGTTGCTGGAGTCCCTTCTTGCCGCGGAACCCCTCGTCGCCACGACCGCCATCGGACACGTGCGGCAGGCGACCCACGGGGACCCCGCGCTGCGGAACGCGCATCCGCACGCGAGTTCGCGGGTCGCGATCGTCCACACCGGGGTCGTCGAAAACCACAGAGAGCTGCGCAGCGAGCTCGAGCGGGACGGCGTCCAGTTCCGAAGCGACACCGACAGCGAAGTGATCGTGTGGCTCCTCGACCGCGAGCTCGCGAGGCGCACCCACCCGATGCGCGCCCTGCAACGCGTGTTGCCTCGACTCCGGGGTTCGCAGGCGCTTTCTTCGATCTTCGCGCAGTACGACGACCGGGTGTACGCCGCCCGCCTCGGAGAAGGATTGGCGGTGGGCCGGTCGGACGATGCCGCGTGGCTGGCCTCGGATCTCGACTCGGTGGGGCGCTACGCACAAGAGTCCGCACTCCTGCGGGATGGTCAGATCGCGGAGCTTCAGCCCGGGCAGGTGCGACTCTTCGATCTCGCACTCGAACGATGCGTGCCCCAATGGAACACCCGCGCCCGTCGGCCGCATCGCAAGAGCGGTGCGATGATCAGCGACGCAGCCCTCGGCGCGATCATGGCGCAGCCCTCGGCGGTCGCCGCCATGCTTCAGACACTCGAGCGCGACATCGGCTCGAATCGACTCGAACCGTGGTGTGGGCCACTCTCTCGTGCGCAGCGAATCCTCGCAGTCGGAGGCGGGACCGCATACCACTCGGCCCACATCGGGCGCGGCTGGTTCGAGCGGATCGCGGGAATTCCGGCGGAAGTGGAGCTCATCTCGGAACTCGAGACGCGCAGTCGCATTCTCGGAGATCAAACGATCGCCTTGGTGATTCCCGATTCGCGAGATGACGAAGAAGCGCTCGAGGCCCTTCGACGCTTGAAGCGATGGGGCGTCCCGACGGTCGCGCTCACCGACATGGGGTCGGGTGCCATCGCTAGAGAAGCAGACGCCACAATCGGCGGCCACGCCGCGAAGGAGGGTGATGCGCCTCTCGCTGAATCGTTCACCACGCAACTCGCGGCACTTGCGGCGGCCTCGATCGCGATCCGATACTCCCGGTCCGGTCAGGGTCGGCCCGACGGCGCCACGCGATCGATTTTCGCGGTTCCGCGTGCGATGGAGGCGGCGTTCGCGCTGACGGACGAGTGCGCGCAGGTCGGGCAGAAAATCGCCGAGGCGGGGCACGCGATCTACCTCGGACGCGGGATGAACCACCCACTCGCCCACATGGGCGCGGACCGCCTGGAAGCGCTCGCGCGATTGCCCGCCGATGGGTTCGCGGGCGGCGAACTCAGGCATCGCTTTGCGCCACGATCGAGGGTCCGCAATCCGGTCGTCGTCGTGGCCCCGAGCGACGAGAATTTCGGCAAGACGCTCGCGGATACGCGCGAGATCGTCGCCAGAGGCGGACAGCCGACGCTCGTCGGGGACTCGGAGAGCGCCACCCTCGCGAAGGGTGACGACCTGCCGTGCCTCGCCGTCGAGCGAGTCGACCCCGTGTGGTCGCCGCTCCTGCTCTCCATTCCACTTCAGCTCCTCGCGTACCACGCTGCGCGCGCGCTGAACCGGATCTCGGATAGCCTCGTGCTGCGGGCGCGACCGGCGACCGCGAGGTAAGACCGCCACGCAGGGCCCCCGCGGGCCGTGTGGTTCCGGGCCGTTTCGGGTGATCCCGAAATGTCCGGTGTGTTACAAAACGGAACGTTCCCGAGTTCGTTGTTGCAATTCGGAACACGGGATCGCAGAGTGGCGGATTCCGGCGGGGCCGCCCGAGACCGCCACCCGCGAGAAGTGACTCCTGATGAAGCCGTTGCAAGAGCGACCGTCGATCGTCGTGGTCGAAGACAATCCCGACCAGAGCGCCCTCGTTTCACGGTGGCTCGAGGCCGACGGGATGCGGGTCGTCGTGTGTCCCGATGGCGAAACGTTCCTCGACAGTCTCGAGCTGACCCTGCCCGACGTGGTTTGCCTCGACGCCGGCCTTCCGGGCGTTTCGGGGACCGAGGCGCTCGACATCGTGCATCGGCGCCACCCTCACGTCCCTGTGTTGATGCTCACGGCCGAGCGTTCCGCGCGATCCGTCGTCGAGGCGATGCGGGCTGGGGCGTACGATTACCTCACCAAGCCTTGCGATCGTGACACGTTGCTTGCCGCAGTCCGGCGCGCGTTGCGGGCCTCCGAGGAGCGGCGTCTTCGGGAGCTGGGGGACCTCTCGGACGAAGATTCCTATGCGGGCGTGATCGGGCGATCGCCCCAGATGCGTGAGGTCTTCCGCCAAGTCGACCGGATCGCCGGTCGCGACATCAGTGTCCTGGTTCGTGGCGAGAGCGGCACCGGCAAGGAGCTCATTGCGCGGGCCATTCACGAGAACAGTCGCCGGGCCGGCGGGCCGTTCGTCGCGATCAACTGCGCCGCGATTCCGGAGTCGCTTCAAGACTCAGAGCTTTTCGGCCACGAGCGTGGCTCGTTCACGGGTGCGCACAAAGCACGGGCCGGTTGCTTCGAGCGCGCAGACGGTGGCACCTTGTTTCTCGACGAGGTCGCGGAGTTGTCCCTCGGCGTTCAGGCCAAGCTGCTTCGCGTTCTTCAGGAACGCCGGTTTGATCGGCTGGGTGGCATGCGGACGGTGGAGAGCGATTTTCGCCTGGTCACAGCAACGCACCGAAAGCTGCGGGACATGGTCGAGGGCAACCGCTTTCGCGAAGACCTCTACTTCCGCATCGTCGTCTTCGAGATCGAGCTTCCTCCGTTGCGAGAACGGGTAGGGGATCTCCGGCTCCTCGTTCCGCGGGTGCTCGACGATGTGTCCACCGGCCTCGGATCGGGCGCCCTTCACGTCAGCGAGTCTGCGATGGTCGCCCTCGAGCACTATCCGTATCCCGGAAACGTGAGAGAGCTCGAGAACATTCTGCAATGTGCGGCCGTGCTCGCCGCGGGGGACGAGATCGCCCTGCATGACCTGCCCCCGCGAGTCCGCGAGTATGCGTCGGTATCGGAGGGGTCCGTCGTCCCTCATTTGGTCGCTTCCGAAGACGAGGCAGCCACGGAGCGTTCGTCACGGCCCGAGGGCCCGGGCATTCGAAAGCGCGTCGAGGCTCCCGTTCCGACGACTCTCGACGATCTGCCGCTCGGCCTCGAGGACCTCGAACGCTGGGCCGTCAGGCGCGCCCTCCTCGACAAGAATGGACGGCTGACCGAAGTAGCCAAGGCACTCGGGATCGGTCGCACGACGCTCTACCGAAAACTGCAGAAGTACGGTCTGCGCTGAGCGCTTACCTGGCGCCTCGCCCATAGACCATGACGGCGACGGTCAGCAGGATGACCCGCGTCTCCATCGCGAGGTAGCTCCGCAGCCCGTACAGGTGGGCGTTGTACGCGAAGTCGTAGAGTAGTTTCTCGCGAACACTTTCGACCGAGGTGTCGTACCCCGTATGCACTTGCGCCCAACCCGTGATCCCCGGTTTGCAGGGGGCGAGGC
>JBATTM010000414.1:0-1527 GCA_049670545.1 Polyangiales bacterium | reverse complement strand
CTTGCCGACGAGCTGCCGCAGCCCGACGGTTGCGCGTTCTAATTCTAGGCTAGATCAGCCTGACGCGCGCCAGCGGGCCACGAGATCTTCGGCGGCATCCGACCATTTCGGAGCGTCGAAAGCGAAGCCCTCATTGAGGAGGACCCCGGGGACAACGCGGCGGCTCTTGAGTACCAGCTCGGTGTCGGTGCGAAGAAAGAAGGCGCCGAGTTCGAGCATCCACTTGGTGGCTGGCAAACCGAGGCGGATTCCCCATGCGCTTCGGAGCGCCTGCATGAACTCGCGGTACACGAGCGGATTGGGGGCTGCAAGATTGACGGGGCCGGTGATGTCCGGGTGGTCGAGAAGAAAGCCCACGGCACGGACGAAGTCCTGATCGTGAATCCAGGAGACGAACTGGCGTCCGCCCGCCACGGGTCCGCCGAGACCAAATCGCACGAGTCGCAGGAGCGTATCGAAGACGCCACCGCGGTCGGGGCTCATCACCATCGCCGTACGGAGGGCGACCCGGCGCGTGCGAGGTGTGTTGGCAGCAATCTGAGTGTGCTCCCATGCCTCGGCGATTTCGATACTCCGGCGCCAGTACCTGGGTGCGTCGGGTTCATGGCCGCCCATGATGCCCGTCGCTTCGTCGTTCGGGGCATCAAAGCGATGCGCATAGATAGTCGCGGTACTCATTTGGAGCCAGACGGGTGGCGGCCTCGACGCGGCGGCAATCGCTTCGCCGACCACGCGCGTGGAATCGACGCGAGAGTCGAGCATGTCGCGAAGGTTCTTCTCCGTGTACCGGCAGTTCACGCTTCGACCCGCGAGATTGATCACCGCATCGGCCCCCTCGATCTCGCGCGCCCAATCGGTGAGCGATCGCCCGTCCCAGCACACGAACCGGCCGGTCATCGGGCGCTCGACGCGGCCGAGAATCACGACGTCGTGGCCATCCTCAACGAATGCCCGCGCGAGCACCTGGCCTACTTGTCCACTTCCGCCAGGAATCACGAGCTTCATGTAAGGAAGCTGGGGTCAAGACACTTCGAGGTCAATCTGCGAGGCGCCCTCGCAACACCCAGCGTACGCCTCGCGGCCAACCCGACGAGACGGCTTCAGCGCGCACACGGCTACCATGATATCCTGCGGTCCCGGTCTCGCCCGAACTCCAGTCGCTCCGAAACCCATGCAGAGCCTCTCCGACCCGCAAGCCGCCACGCTGCACCGCGCACTAGTCAAACTCGTGGCCGAACTCGAAGAGACGCTGCGTGCGAACGCCGACACCGCGGTCCCGGTGGTCCTCGACCAGAGTTCTGTAGGGCGGCTGTCACGAATGGACGCGATGCAACAGCAAGCCATGGCGAAGGCGACGCGCCAGAAGGCGCAGCTGCGGCTGTCACAATGCAAGGCGGCGCTATCGGCGTTCGAACGCGACGAGTACGGCGTATGCCGGAAGTGCGAGGAGCCGATCGGCTACCCACGGTTGCAGGCCAAACCCGAGGCACCGTTTTGCTTGGGGTGCCAGCGCAGCGCCGATTGAGC
>JBATTM010000413.1:0-12091 GCA_049670545.1 Polyangiales bacterium | reverse complement strand
TAACCCCTCCGAAAAGGGGACAGTCCCCTTTTTCCACCAGGGAGGCGGGATAGGAGCTGGCGCCACCTGGAGATGGTGGCTTGCGGGCGTCGGGATGCGAGGTGTCGGGCCGTGGTGAGGGCCTCGGCGAAGGTGGGGGCAACGAGCAGGGGATCGAGCGAGATCCCGGCATCGTCGATCGCCGCGGTCCAACGGCCGTCGATCCCGGAGAACACGCAGGCGCCACCGAGAAAACGGGCGACCTCGTCCGCCGAAAGCATCGCCGAGGCCCGATCTCGATTGGCCTCGCCGAGCTGCGACAAGTCGACGATGGCGATCTCGACTCCGGAGTCGAGCATCGCGCGGCCGAGCGCGTCCACCAGTTCCAGGAGCGTCGTCGGCTCGTGGGTGCCCGAGAGGATCAACGCATACACGTCTTCGTCGACCCGAATGGGAGCGAGATGCTTCGAAGACCTCCGCTCGTGCTCCTCGAGAACGTGCTCCTCACGCCCGAGGACGAACCCCTCGATCAGCGCCGCCACGGCTCGCTGGGAAAAACCATGCGCGGATGGCTGCTGGTCTCGGTCGGCGATTCGCAAAGCAAGCTGCATCACTTGCACCGCGGCCGTGGGCGTGAGGTCGAGCAGAGCGAGCCGCCTACCAAGCAGCGTCATCACAGTGAGGCATTCTCGAAACTGAAAGCTCTCGTAGTCACCGCTTGCGAGCGCTTCAGGCGGAAGCTCCGCAAGAAGCGGAAGGAGGGGTGCCGCCTCGCGGGCGATCGTGTCGAGTTCCACACCCCCTGTGGGTGGTTTGGATGCCTCGAGCATCGTCAGCAACCGTTGCTGCGCTGTTTTTGCGTCGATCACGCACGGCGGACTCTAACACTCTTTGTGGGGGCCGCGATGCCGCATGGTATATCTGCGTGGCAATGGCCGGCACTATCCTCGTCGTTGACGACGAAAAAAACATTCGCCGCACCCTGAGAATGGTGCTCGAAGGCTCAGGGTTCAAAACCCTGGAGGCCGGTTCCGCCGAAGACGCGCTCGACACTCTCGACGGTAGCGAGGTCGACTTGGTGATCCTCGATGTCCGGCTTCCTGGGATGAACGGAATCGAAGCACTCTCGAAGATTCGCGCCAAGCCAGAGACGCGACGCCTTCCAGTGCTGATGGTATCGGGGCACACGTCGCTGGCCGAAGCGGTTCAAGCGGTCCAACTTGGCGCGACGGATTTCTTCGAGAAGCCTCTCGACCGAGACCGCGTTCTCGTCAGCGTTCGCAACGCACTTCGCACCTGGCAGCTTCAGCGCGAAGTCGAGCAGCTGCGGGCGGATGTCGAGCATCGTTACGACATGATCGGCGAAAGCCCGGTGATGAGTTCGCTCTTCGCCCAGCTGGAAAAAGTCGCCCCGACCAACGGTCGCGTCCTGATCTCTGGCGAAAGCGGTACCGGCAAAGAACTGATCGCGCGCGCGATCCATCGGCTCAGCCCGCGCGCCGACAAACCGTTCATCAAAGTCAACTGCGCCGCGATTCCCGCCGAGCTGATCGAGAGCGAACTGTTCGGGTACGAACGAGGCGCGTTCACGGGAGCCCAAGGTCGCAAAAAAGGCATGTTCGAACTCGCAAATGAAGGCACGCTCTTCCTCGACGAGATCGGAGACATGAGCGCGAGCGCGCAGGCCAAAGTGCTCCGCGCGCTACAGAGTGGAGAGATCTCCCGAGTCGGCGGTGAAGCGTCCATCGCCGTCGACGTGCGAGTATTGGCAGCCACCAACAAGAACCTCGAAGTCGAGGTGCAAGAGAACCGCTTCCGAGAAGACCTCTTCTTTCGATTGAACGTCGTCCCGATCGTGAGCCCTCCCCTGCGCGATCGACGAGTCGATATCCCCCTTCTCGCCAAAGGCTTCTTGCGCGAGTTCTCTCTCGGCAATGGCCTCCGTGAGAAACCGATCGATGACGACGTGCTCGTTGGACTCTCGCAGCGAACCTGGCCGGGCAACGTGCGCGAGCTCCGCAACGTCGTCGAACGCATGGCGATTTTGAGTGGCGAGCAAATCACGATTGACGACCTTCCTCCCGAAGGGGTGTTGAGCGAAGGTCGCCGAGAGGCGGCCGCGAAGAGTGAGCTCCCGAGCCCTCATACCGAGAGTGGGGAGCGCATGACGCTCCGCGACTATCGAAACCACGTCGAGAAGCAGTATATCCTTCAAACCCTTGAGGAAGTCGCCTGGAACATCTCCAAGGCGGCCACCATGTTGGGCGTGGAACGGACCAATCTTCATAAGAAAATGAGAACCTATGGTATCCGTAGGGCAGACGGATGATTCGTAGAACGATTCGACTGTTGTGGAGGGGCGCGGTCATCGGGTTTGTGGCCTATGCGTTCTTCTTTGCCCGCCTCGGCGACCGCACACCGTTTCAGCACGTCATGCGGATCGCGAGCACCGAAGAAGCCCAGGAGCTGGGCCATGAAGTCGGCGTTGCCACCGAGCGCATCACCAAGCAGATCGGCAACCAGGTATACGAAGCGACAGCTGACCTCGACGAACCACCGCCGGCGGCGTCAGAGCCGATGGCCGATCAGCTCCATGACATTGCCGGGCATACGTATCAGCGAGAGCCGCACGTCGAGGCCGCCCGCGGACAGCAAGCCGAGTAGCTCGCGCCACCCGCCGTCACGGCCACTCGAGACGCAGTCGTTTCATCTTCCGCCAAAGCGTGGTGGGGCTGAGGGCCAGCAGAGAGGCAGCGCGCTCCTTGTTCCCAGCGGCTGCGCGGAGCGCACGTAGAATCGCTTCACGCTCCGCGTCCTGCACGATGTCGGCCAACGATCGGTGTCCAAGCAAGGTGCCGCCGTTGGTCGAGTTCGGGATGAGGTCGGTGAGTTGAATCTGCCCGTCGGGCGCGAGAGCGACCCCCTGCTCGATCAGGTTCTCCAGCTCGCGAACGTTCCCCGGAAAGTCGTAGCTCATTAGGTACTCGATCACGCCTGGCCCGACCGACGCTTTGCGCGCCATCTTCTCCCCGTATTTCGTCAGAAACGTCTCCACGATGGGCGTGATGTCTTCCTTTCGTTCGCGGAGAGGCGGCAGCTCGAACCGCGCGACGTTGAGGCGGTAGTAGAGGTCTTCGCGGAATCGCTTCTCCTCGATGAGCCGACGCAAATTTTGGTTGGTGGCGGCGATGATTCTCGCGTCGACGTTGATCGGCTTGTTGTCCCCGAGTCGCCGAATCTCGCCTTCCTGAATCGCCCTGAGGAGCTTCGCCTGAAGGGAGGGAGGCGTTTCTGCGATCTCGTCGAAGAAGAACGTCCCGCCGTTGGCTTCTTCGAAGAGCCCTTTGCGGGTCTGCACCGCGCCAGTGAACGCGCCTCGCATGTGCCCAAACAACTCGCTTTCGAGCAGCGTCTCCGTCAGGGCGGCGCAGTTGATCGAAACGAACGGGCGTTCCGCTCGGAGTGAGTTCGCATGGATTGCCCGTGCGACGAGCTCTTTGCCCGTGCCGCTTTCGCCCGTGATCAAGACCGTTGCGTCGGTCGGCGCGATACGAACGATACGACCGAGTACGTCGCGGATCTCCGCCGACTGCCCAATGATATTTCCGAAGTTGTATCGTTCGCGAAAGTCTTGCCCCATCTGGCGCAACTCGCCCGCTGTCTGTTGCGCACGCGCGGCCCGCGACACCTTGAGCAACAGCTCTTCTTCGACGAACGGTTTCTGCACGAAGTCGTGCGCTCCGAATCGCATGGCCTCGACCGCGTCTTCGATCGTGCCGAAGGCGGTCATGACGATCACGGCCGTCACCGGAGAGGCCTCGCGCGTGCGTCGCAACACCTCGAGCCCCCCGACGTCCTCCATGCGGAGGTCGGTGACCACGAGGTCGTACGCGTTCTCGGAAACCATCTCGCAAGCGACCCCGCCGCTAGCGGCTTGATGCACTTCGTAGTCGTCCGTGCTGCGCAACATCTCCACGAGCAACTCGCGTGCGCTGTCCTGATCATCGACGATGAGTATCCTAGCCATCGGCCCCCGAACCTACGCCCCGTTCGCAATTCGCGGACCCCCCGAATCGAATCGGTCCCGCGAACCGTACCTTACCGCAATCCGCTCATGAATGCCCGATGCAGTCAGGTCAGCACGCGTCGCATCGCCGTGAACACGTCGGTGCGGAGCTCTGCGGGGAAGATGAGACGAGGGCGTTGGATGCGCTTGTTGCGCAGCTGCCCGAGGATGAACGACGCATCGCCGAGCCGCTGCAGGGGTTGATGGCGAAGCGTCACCCAGAGCCCGTCGGCGCTTGGGTCGGTCGGCTCTGGGTAGGGGACGTCCTCCGCAATGTCGAGCCAGACCGACAGGTCGGGTCGATGCCCGTGCGATGCCACGAGCGCCTTGACCTCGTCGACGACTGCCGCCCATCGGTCCGGTCGATCCTCGGGGAGCGGGACGGTTTTCGGGAGATCGCGTGACCGAAGGCGTCGACTCAGGTTCGCGAGCGTCGGGTCGGACCCATGCTCCCAAACGCTGAGGCACGTGAGTAGCTCCGCGTCATCCATCCGAAGGTACTCGCCGAGGGAGAGCGACTCTCCGAGGGCGGCGGCGCGTAACGCCGCTAGGAGCCGATCGGGAGGGCGCTCCTCGAAGATCAACTCGCTCACGCGCGAGAAGATCGCACGCACCAGCGCCTCAGCGGCCCGTGTGGCTTTGTGGTGATAGACCTGCTGGTACATGAAGTGCCGCCCAAGGAAGAAGCTCTCTGCAGGCGGAAGGCCCTTTCGCCCTTCGATCGCGAGCACCCATTGCCCATCTACACAGGCAAACGTGAGCGCCTGCAGCAACCAATCGAGATCGTACAACCCGTACCGAACCCCGGTCATGTGACTGTCGCGAAGAAGGTAGTCGGCACGATCGACATCGAGCGTTCCCGCGATGCTCCGGCAGAGATAGCCGAGACGATGGGTACCGTTCAGGAGCTGGGCAACGCGCGTCGACATCCCGGCCGATAGTCCTTCGAGCGTCCGATGTACGTCGGTCGAGGGGTCCAACACGATCTCTTGAGTCCACTGCTCGTGATGCTTTGCGTGGGGCAGCACTTCTTCGAATAGATGAGAGAACGGTCCGTGCCCGGCGTCGTGGAGCAGTGCGGCAGCAAGTGCCTCGGCGCGCGCCCCACTGTCGAGCCGCTGATCCGCGGGCAATTCGTCGCTGCACGCATCGATTCGCTCGAGAAGTGATTGCATCACATGAGCAGCCCCGATCGCGTGGGAGAATCGAGTGTGTTCGGCCCCAGGGAATACTAGCGAGGCGAGCCCGAGCTGCCGGACGCGTCGAAGACGCTGTACTTCGCGGGTGTCGAGGAGAGAGCGGATCACCTCTTCCGCCATGCCCTCGAAGGCGATCAGGCCATGGACGGGGTCCCTCAGGATCACACTGCACGCTACCACCGAGAGGTCAGAACGCCAGCGTACCGAATCGGCCGTCGCGGGGGACGTCGAAGTCGATCCCGCGCCGAATCACCGCCACGGTGTCCGGCTGCCAAAGCGGGAGCACCGGGATCTCGGTGGCCAAGATCTCTTGCGCCTGTGCATACGTGGCGCGTCGCTTGTCACGGTCGACCTCGGTTCGGCCCTTCTCGAACAGCGCGTCGAGTGCCTCGTTGCGGTACCGCCATCGGTTGGCGCCTTCGCCGCCGGGCCCCGGGACCCGCGACGAGTCGAAGAACCAACTCAGTACGTGAGGCTCGAGGACCTCCGGAACCTGGAGAAGTGTCAGGTCGAACCGGCCCTTGTTGAGGTCGGCGATCAGCGTTGCGGCTTCGGAGGGGCGAACGTCCACGTCGATTCCGACGTCTCGAAGCATGGCCGCGATGGCACGGGCGATCGATTGGCGGAACCGATCGGAGGTCGTTCGCAGGATCAATCGCATGCGAGGTTCCGGCCCGGCTGGATCGGTGAAGCCCGCTTCGTCGAGGAGCGCGCGTGCCTTCGCCGGGTCAAAGTCGTGCGTCGGCAAGGCGTCGGTGTACGCCCAGTGGCCGAACGGAACCCAACTCTCCGTGACCCGTGCCTGCCCTCCGTATTTCGCATCGACGAGCGTTTCCCGATCGATGGCAGCCGCGATGGCACGTCGAACTCGGACATCGGAGAGCGTTGGCGATGACGTGTGGAACCCCAGATACATCGTCGAGATCCCCGCCGCACGCGCCGTCTCGAACTTCGTGTCGTCGTCAAACATCGGCAACAACAACGGCGGCACTGCCCCGATCGCCAGGTCCCCGCTTCCGGCAAGCATTCGAAGCGCGCGCGTATTGTCGTCACGGATCACGACGAAGCGCAGCGCCAGCGTCTTCGGATCCCCACGGTGCCAGTGCGGGTTGGCCCCGAGTTCGAGGACCCCAGGGGATCGGGCGAGGAGCTGGTAGGGTCCTGCCCCGATCGGGATCGGATCGCGTTCGGTGGCGACTCGACGGCGGGCATCTTCGCGCCGGACGATTGGAAGCTCGAGGTCGGTGAGGAACGTCGCGTGGGGGTCGCGCAGCGTGAACACCAGCGTAGTCGGATCAAGGACTTCGATCCGCTCGATGCGGCGATAGTTACGTGCATACCGACTGCCGAGCTCCGGATCGACCACACCGCGAAACGTCTCCGCGACGTCCTCGGCATCGAGAGGGCTCCCGTCACTGAATGTGAGCCCTTCTCGAAGCTTCACCCGATAGATCGTCGGTGTGAGCGTCTCGACGGATTCGGCGAGGTCAGGCACCACCTCGAGCGTCCGGGGGTCGATCGTGACCAGCGAGGCAAACAAGAGCCTCGAGATCCGGAGCCCATACGGATCGGCTACGAAGCGCGGATCGAGCTGTTCTGCCTCTCGCGGAATCACGACCACCAGCGCATCGGGATTGCGTTCGGCGGGCGTCGTACACGCCAGGCAGGTCACTAGGACCATCGCGACGACGCTGCTAGGCTTCGTCCGATGGCGCAACGAGCGGTTCTTGCCCTGGCTTTGTACTGCCTTTGTGCCTGGAGTGCGGTTGCACAGGCCGACGGGGTCGAGCGCCTGCACAACGCGATCGCGCGCCTGGTCGACGAGGCGAAGCTCGGAGATCGCGTCGGGATCGATGTCGTGCGGTTGGTCGATGGTTCTGCACTCTACCAAAAACATGCGAAGGAGCCTCGGAATCCGGCGTCCAACCAGAAGCTGCTGACTGCGGCCGCTGCGCTTTGGAACCTTGGCCCGACGTTCCGCGTATCGACCCGCGTGGAAGGCGTGCTCCGGGACGGGACTGTCGAGAGGCTCATCGTGCGCCCACGGGGTGACCCGAGCCTCGCGTATCGAGGTGTCCAGGCCATTGCGGAGGCCCTTCGACTGCGGGGGGTCGACCGCGCGGAACAGATCGTCATCGACGACAGTTACTTCGATGCAGAGATGCTTCCGCCCGCGTTCGACCAGCAGCCAAAGGAAGACGCCGCGTTTCGCGCGGCCGTCGCCGCGTTTTCCGTGAACCGAAACAGCTACGTCGTCCACGTCGGGCCTGGGCCCAGCAGCGGAAGCCCGGGCCGTGTCCGCGTGCTCGCCGACGAGTACGTCGTGCTGGAGAACACGACGACGACGAAACCCAGTGGGCCGCCAAAGGTTCGAATGGAGCAACGCGAAACCGATGATGGAAGACTCGAGGTCAAGGTCGGTGGCGAGGTTCCGGCTACGGTACGCACGCTCTACTATCGTCGACGCGTACCCGATCCACGGGCCCATGCCGCGAGCCTTTGGCTGCGTGCCCTTCGGAGCGCTGGAATCGGGGGGGCGCAGAAAATCGACTACGTCCCGGCACCCGAACGACTACCAGTTCTTGCAGACCTTTCCTCGAAGGAGCTGAGCGCGATGCTCTATTCCGTGGGGAAGTGGAGCGACAACTTCGCCGCCGAGATGATCTTGAAGATCATGGGTGCAGAGGCCGAGATCCCAGGGACTTCGGCAAAGGGCGTCGAAGTGGTCCGTGAAGAGCTCGCGCGCCATGGCGTCGACACGTCGGGTTTGGTCATGGTCAACGGATCGGGCCTTTTCGAAGGGAACGCGGTGTCCCCGAAGCAGATCACCGACACCCTCGTGGCGGTCTATCGCGACCCTGCGATCCAGGCAGAGTACATCGCGCAGCTCGCGGTCGGCGGTGCCGACGGCACTCTGCAATCGAGACTGAAAAACTTGCCGCAACCAAGAATGGTCCGCGCGAAGACGGGAACCCTCCGCGACACGGTTGCGCTCTCGGGCTATGTTCTTGGTGATCCAGGTCGCTCGTTCGCGTTCAGCATTCTGGCCAATGGAGTGGCCGGGCGGCAGGCGGAAGCGCGCGATCTTGCTGATGCGATCGTGCGCGTGCTGGCCCGGTATGCCACGGCACCAGCAGGAGCCCCATGACCGGAGCGCACTGAGATGCGAATCGGGTTGTGTGCCGCGAGCCTCATTCTCGTCTTGCCAAGCTGCGCCGGCACTCTCAAGACGTCGCCTGAGCACGCCATGCCTACGAACGCCGCACCTGTCGCAGATGTCCGCCCGCATACGGTCACCCTTCACGGCGATACCCGCATCGACAACTACCATTGGCTCCGCGACAAGGGGGGCGCCGACGTCACCGCGTATCTCGAAGAGGAGAACAACTACGCGATCGCCGCGATGAAGGGGACAGAGCCTCTTCAGGCCGCACTCTACGACGAGATCGTCGCCCGCATTCAGGAGACCGACCAAAGCGCCCCCTATCGAAAAGGCGATTTCGAGTACTATCACCGCACGCTCGAGGGCAAGCAGTACCGCGTGTTTTGCCGCCGTGCTCCTGGCCAGCCCGACACCGAGGTGATCCTCCTCGACATGAATGCGCTGGCGGAGGACCGCGCGTTTCTAGGACTCGGCGTGTATCAGGTGTCGCCCGATGGAAGGTACCTGGCGTACTCGCTCGATGAAACGGGGTTCCGCGACTACACGCTACAGATCAAGAACCTAGAGACCGACGAGGTCCTGCCTGAGCGAATCGAGAAGGTGAAGTCGTTTGCGTGGGCCAGCGACAACCGAACGTTCTTCTATACCGTGGACGACGACACGAAGCGCGCCTATCGCGTGTTCCGGCATGCGATCGGCGCTCGACACGCCGACGCGTTGATGTTCGAGGAAGGTGACGAGCGGTTCCGCGTCGCCGTGTGGCGGTCGCGAAGCGGCGAGTATCTATTCCTTGGCTCGTTCAGTCATACGACGAGCGAGATTCGAGTGCTGAACGCGAGCCAACCGGACGGCGCGTGGGCCCTGGTGGCCCAGCGAGAGCAAGGTCACGAGTACGACATCTCACACCGCGGCGATGTGTTTCTCATTCGGACCAACGACCAAGGCCGAAACTTCCGCGTGGTGGAGGCGCCGGTCTCGTCGCCAGGCCGCACCTCGTGGCGGGAGGTGGAGGCGCATCGAGATGACGTGATGGTCGAGGCGCTGGATGCGTTCCAGTCGTGCTATGTCTTGTCGGAGCGCCAGGACGGGTTGCCGACCATGCGGGTCCTCGGCCTCGGCCCACGCGACCACCGCATCGCGATCGAGGAAGCGGTCTATTCGATGCACGCGGGGATCAACGCCGAGTTCGCCAGTGATACGTTTCGCTTTCGGTACGAGTCGTTGACCACCCCGGACTCGGTCTTCGAGTACGAACCGCACACCCGCCAGCGCACGCGGGTCAAGCAGGTCGAGGTGCTGGGCGACTATGATGCGTCTGCCTACGAGTCGGCGCGTACCTGGGCAACAGCCACAGATGGAACGCGCATCCCTGTTTCGCTGGTGTTCAAGAAAGGCACGCCGAGAGACGGCACGTCGCCTCTCCTCTTGGCTGGCTACGGCTCCTACGGCTATCCGTACCCGACTGGGTTCTCCCATGCGCGCGTCAGCCTTCTCGATCGTGGCGTGACTTACGCGATCGCGCATGTTCGTGGTGGGGGCGAGCTCGGAAAGCCTTGGCATGACCAAGGGCGCATGGAGGACAAACAGAACACGTTCACCGATTTCATCGCGGTGGCCGAGCACCTCATCGCGGAGCAGTACACGTCCGCAGATCGGCTGGCGATCATGGGGGGCAGCGCGGGGGGCCTTCTCATGGGAGCGGTCGCCAACATGAGGCCCGATCTCTTCGGGGTCGTCGTGTCGTTGGTTCCCTTCGTCGATGTCCTCAACACGATGCTGGACGATTCGCTGCCACTGACCGTCGGCGAGTACGAAGAGTGGGGAAACCCCAACGAACGGGACGCCTACTTTCGCATCAAGGCGTACTGCCCATACAGCAACGTCGGTCGTCACGATTACCCGACCATGCTCATCCAGACTTCGTTGAACGACAGCCAAGTAATGTACTGGGAGCCCGCGAAGTACGTGGCCAAGCTCCGCGCGCACAAGACCGACGGCAACCCCCTCCTTTTTCGTACGAATATGGAGGCGGGTCATGGTGGGGCGTCTGGGCGCTACGACCATCTCAAGGAGACTGCGTTCGAGTACGCGTTCATCCTGAGTCAGTTGCCGACCGACTAGCAGGGCTCCATAGGGGCAAGATGGGCCGGGAGACGACGGCGCCGCGTTTGGCGCCTGTGTTGATCGTGAATTTCATCGGAACGATGGGCTTCACGATCGTGATCCCGTTCCTGGTGTTCTTGGTGACGCGCTTTGGGGGCAACGCGCTGGTGTACGGCCTCGTCGCGGCGACCTACCCCGCGTTTCAGTTCATCGCTGCACCCGTGCTTGGCCGGTGGTCGGACCAGTACGGTCGCCGCCGGATTCTCCTTCTGAGTCAAGTAGGCACGTTTGTGTCGTGGCTTGTATTCGTGGCGGCGCTCTTCCTGCCGGCCGCCGAACTCTGGCGGGTGGATTCCCCGATGTTTGGTCAGTTCTCGGTTACGGTTCCACTGGCGGTCGTGTTCGTCGCCCGTGCTCTCGACGGGCTCACCGGCGGCAACATCTCGGTGGCCAACGCCTACGTCGCCGACGTGTCCCCGCCGAGCGAACGCAACCGCAACTTCGGGCGCATGGGGGTGGCGTCGAACATGGGCATGATCCTGGGTCCCGCGATTGCGAGCGTCCTGGGCGTCACGGAGTACGGGGAGGTGCTGCCCGTCGTTGCGGCCGCAGTCATCGCGCTCGTGGGCGTTGTCGTCGTGGGCTTCTGGCTTCCCGAGTCGAAGAAGCAGGTTCAGCTCTCCGCATGCCCTCGCGAGGAGTCGGGGCGTGCGCTGGGGCAGGAGCCGCGCGATTGCATGCGCGCCGCGCAGGCCCAGCAGGCGTCGATGCGGGAGGTGCTTGCCGAGCCGCACGTCCTGTTCATGATGATTCTGTACTTCACGATCCTGCTCTCGTTCAATTTCTACTACACCTCGTTTCCGGTGCATGCGGCCGGCAGCCTCGGGTGGGATGTCGCCGACATCGGCGCGTTCTTCGTCACGATGAGTGTGATGGTCGTGTTGGTGGAGGGGCCGTTTCTGTCGCGGCTCTCCAAGAGGGTCTCCGAGCGGACGTTGATCCTCGCGGGCCTTCCGATTCTGGGAACGAACTTCATCCTGATGCAGTCGAGCGAGGTTCCGGTCCTTTATCTCGCAGCGGCGCTCTTCGCGGTTGGCAACGGGATCATGTGGCCTTCGGTTGTCTCCATGGTCTCGAAAGTTGCTCCGGACCGGTTTCAGGGCGCCGTTCAGGGAGTGGCCGGCAGCGCCGGGAGTCTCGCGAGCATCATCGGGCTCGTTCTCGGCGGAGTCGCCTACAGTGCCATCGGCGTGGGGACGTTTCTGATCTGTGCGGGAGTGGCCTACGCTGCGTTTGTGCTGGCGCTTCGGCTTCCTCGGATGCCGGCTGCCGATTCGCTTGGGGCGTGACTACCCCATCGCCTGCACAGCAAGGATGCTCCACGCAATGATCAGCTGTGCAGCGTAGTAGAGCGGAAGCCCCCAGAACCGATTGATGAATCCGGGCGACACGAAGCGGTCTCGCACGACAGCGATATCGGAGACCGTGAACATCAGCGCGCCAACCGGGATCATCCAGGGGGCGCCCGCGCCGCTCACGCCGATCGCCGCGGCGCACATCGCGGCGATGACCAGCATGTAG
>JBATTM010000412.1:0-16911 GCA_049670545.1 Polyangiales bacterium | reverse complement strand
ACTTGCACCCGTGCCGCCGGTGCCGCCCGTACCCCGCATCTCGTTGCAGACCGCGGATGTCTGGCAGCTCCCCTGATTGAACACACTGCCGAGGTGACAGCAGATCAGGGCTCCGTTGCACTCGTTGTCTTGGAAGCAGGTCGTTCCGACGCCTCCAATGCAACCGGTCACCGAAACCAACAAAATCAAGGAGGAAACGAGGCCAGCGAAAGGGATTCTATGCATGAGCGCGGCGAGCATAGCGCACCCCCTTCGAGGGGGCCATGGTCCCGGCTCGATCCCAGGTGGACCCCCGCTACACTCGGGCGCTCATGTCCGAAACGATCGCAGAGGAGGAGGCACGTTCTGGTCGATGTGCCATCGTGGGGCGCCCCAACGTGGGAAAATCGACGCTCCTCAATGCGCTCCTCGGTCAGAAACTCGTCATTGCTACCCCAAAGCCTGGCACCACACGGACCTGCGTATTGGGGGTCCACACATCCAACGATCCTCCCACACAGATCGCGTTCGTCGACACTCCGGGCCTCGAGAGGCCGAGGGGCGCGCTGGGACAGGTGCTGAGCGACAGCGCGCGTCGCGGGCTCACCGACGCGGACGTCTCGGTTCTGGTGACCGAGGCCCCCAGGTCGAGTGGACCGCCAAACTTCGACGACCGCGACCGTACCGTGCTTCAGGTGCTTGAAGCGTCGGGGGCACCCGTAATTCTGGCCATCAACAAGGTCGACCGGCTCAAGGACAAGGAGAAACTCCTCCCGTTCATCCAAGCGTATCAGGATCAGCAGCCGTTCGAGGCGGTGGTTCCGATTTCTGCGACGCGGGGCACGAACTTGGACGCACTGCTGGCCGAGATTCGGCAGCGGCTGCCCGCCGGCTTGCTCTACGACCCGGACTTCCTCACCGATCGTCCCGAACGATTCTTCGTCAGCGAGCTCATTCGCGAAGCTGCGATGATGAATACCCGGCAGGAGGTTCCGCACGGGATCGCCTGCGAGCTAGAGAGCTATATCGAAGAACCCAACATCGTCCGCATCGAAGGTACGTTGATCGTCGAGAAGCAGAGTCACAAGGCGATCGTGATCGGAAACCAGGGAGAGGCGATCAAACGCATCAGCACCGAGGCACGAACACAGATCGAGGCGCTCCTCGAACGCAAAGTGTACCTTCGACTCTGGGTAAAGGCGGTACCGGGATGGACGCGTGACCCGGTCAAGGCGCGGCAGCTCGCGATCGAGGAGAGCGACGGATGATCGACCGTCGGAATCAGATTCGTCGACCCGCGGGTGCGGCCCGCGGCAAGCCCCTCGTGGCGATCGTCGGGCGACCGAACGTCGGCAAGAGCACGCTCTTCAATCGCCTGGCTGGTCAACACATCGCGATCGTCGAGGACATCCCTGGTGTCACGCGGGACCGGCACTACGCCGATGCGTTCGTCCTTGGACGTGAGTTCGTCCTCATCGATACGGGGGGGTTCGATCCGGATAGCGACGATCCCATGAAGGCGGGAATTGCCGCGCAGGTGCGACTCGCCCTCGAAGAGTGCGACTTGGTAATCTGCGTCGTCGACGCTGCGGTCGACCCCCTACCCGCGGATCGCGAGGCAGTCGCGCTCCTGCGTGACGCCGGCAAGCCCGTGATCTTCGTGGCGAACAAGGCAGATTCGGATCAGAAATCGCACGCTTCAGGGACGTACTACGAACTAGGCATCGATTCGTTGATGCCGATTTCGGCACTACACGGACGCGGCATCGGAGCCCTCGAAGACGCGATCGCGGAACGATTGCCCGACATGCCCGAGGAAACTGGCCCCGATCTCGACGTCCCGAGGGTCGCGATCATCGGGCGGCCGAACGCTGGAAAGTCCTCACTGGTGAACCAGCTATGCGGAGAGGATCGCCAGTTGGTCGACGATCGACCTGGCACGACCGTCGATAGCGTCGACACGCTGATCGATCGCGACGGCAGGCGCATGATCCTGATCGACACAGCGGGCATCCGGCGAAAAAGACGCGTGCGCAAAGAACGAGGCGTCGAGGGTCTCAGCGTCCTGCAGGCCATCCGGTCGATCGAACGAAGTGACATCGTGGTGCTGATGGTCGACGCTGACGCGGGCATCGGCGAGCAGGATGCCAAGATCGCCGGCCTTGCGGACGACCGCGGTCGCGCGTTGATCCTCGTGCTCAACAAGGTCGATCTACTCAGCCGCGACTTGCAGAAGAAGGCGATGGACCGCACCCGCGAGATTCTCGCCTATGCCCCGTGGGCACCACTCGTCACAGTGAGCGCTCTGAAAGGGACGGGGGTCAACGCCCTACTCGGACGCATCGAAGACGCGGTTGCCGAGCATCGAAAGAGGATTCCGACGGCGGAGCTCAACCGATTCTTCGAGGAAGTGCTGGAGCGCCACCCTCCCCCGACCATGCACCACCGACCGGTGCGGCTCTACTACGTGACCCAGGTGACCGTCGCCCCACCGACCTTCGTCGTGATCACGAACGAGCCCAAGGGGATCCACTTCAGTTACCAGCGGTACGTCGTCAACCAGATCCGCAAACGTTTCGGCTTCCGCGGCACGCCGCTCCGTGTGCGATACCGCGGCAAGAAGAAGCGACGCGACTAGCGCACCGAACGATACGCCTTGCTTGGTCACTCCGTGAATGGCTTGGATGCTCTTGCCGGCAGCTCAATCTGGGACGAGCAGGAAGTGCGCGGTAGCCACGGCGACCGGGCGATCGGGGTCCGCCTGCCAGGCGAACACGCGAACGTTGGCGACCCTCCGTCCGTGACGCGTGAACTCAGCGCGGGCCAACACATCTGCCGGCTCAGCACCCCGAAGATACTCGACCGTGATGTTGATCGTTTTCGGAATGGCGTTGGTCTCGCCGTGCCACAGCAATTTGAAGATCGCCGTCGACTCGAGTAGCGCCCCGAGCGTTCCACCGTGGAGTTTTCGAGCTACCGAGTTTCCGATGAGATGGTCCGAGTAGCGCATCGTAGCCAACACGTCGTCGTCTTCGATCTTCGCAGTGATTCCCATGAAACGCGCGTATGGGACGGTTTCTTGAAGCGCCGTGAAATCGCCTTTCTCGCGCAGGCTCTCGACCGCCTCTCGGACGCTGCTCACGAGGCGCCCTCCGCCTTGGTGTCGTCGCGGAACACGACGAATGTGCCGGACGCAGTCGCAATCGGATTCACGTCATCGCCGTGATGAGCCAGCGCTCGGACAAAGGCGACGTTTCGGGTAATCTTGTAACAATGTGCGTCGCAGATGACCTCTTGGTCGGGTATCGCGGGGCGTACGTAGTCGATGCGTAGATCGAGTGTCGCGATGCGGCGCGGTGCCGCAAGAGACAAAATCACCGCTCCGCCACATGTGGCGTCGATCAAGCTCGTGATGCAACCGCCGTGGAGCACCCGCGTATCGGGGTTGCCGACGAGGTCCTCACTGTACGGAAGGCAGAGAGAGAGGTGCTCAGGACGGTAGTTCGCGACTCTCAGATTGAGTGCACGGTTGTGCGGGACGGAGCTCACGTACCGCCCTTCGAGGCGACGTTTGATTTCGTCCATCTGAGGAAGGAACGAGTCCGTCATGCCGGAGCTGTAGCAGCCGCGAGGCCCAGGACTCAAGCTGCATGATTCACGGAGCGGGCGGCGGTGGTGGGCTCGCCTGTTCGCGGAGCCAGTCGTCGGACGACACGAAACGCACGCCGGGACGATCGCCACCGCCGAGGAGATCAGGGTGGTCGGTCAGCACGCAGCTGGCGCCTGCTGCTTTCGCTAGCGCACAGAGTGCATCCGCCCAGTCTTCGATGAAGAAATCGCCCGTGGCGACGACCTCGACAAGCCCACGAATCGTCGCCATCTGCTGGGCTACGGCTTCATCCCTGAACTCCGGCAATGCATGGAGCATGGATTCGACGCGTTCGAGGACCCATTCCGACGTCTTTGCGGGAACACCACCCCCAAGGGTGCGTCGGACGACGTGCTCCGGCGGTGATCCAAACGCAATCGAAGCGTTGACGAAGATGTCGGGTGCAAGCACTGCAGACACGAGACGGATTGTAACATGTCGGCGGTGCGGTAGTAATTCCCGACGATGAAAGCAGTTTGGATTCCCCGATACGGTACGCCCGATGTGTTGGAAGTCAGGGAGGCTGCAGACCCTGAGCCGGCGCCCGGGGAGGTGCGGATTCGGGTTCGCGCCTCCGGCATCAACTTTGCGGAGATCATGGCGCGCCAGGGTCTCTACGAGGACGCGCCGAAGCCTCCGATGGTCGTCGGCTACGAGGTGGCTGGGGTGATCGATGCCGTCGGCACCGGCGTCACGGACCGAAAAGAGGGGCAGCGGGTCCTTTCAATGACGCAATTCGGGGGATACGCGGATACCGTCTGTGTGCCGACGATCAACACGTTCCCGATTCCAGATTCGATGGGCTTCGAGGAAGCGGCCGCCCTGCCGGTCAACTACCTCACCGCATACCACATGCTGTTTCGGGTCTTCCGGGTGCAGCCAGGAGACCACGTCCTGATTCACCAGGCAGCCGGCGGCGTCGGAACCGCGGCGAGCCAGCTTTGCAGGTCGGTCGGCGGCGTCGTGACCTATGGAACGGCCTCCGCGGCCAAGCACGAACACCTGCGCGCGAACGGATGCACACATCCCATCGACTATCATGCGACCGACTATGTCGAGGCAATCGAAGCCCTGAGCGACGGTCATGGCGTCGATCTCGTACTCGATGCGCTTGGCGGCGCCGACTGGAAGAAGGGGTACTCGATGCTTCGACCCGGAGGAATGCTGATTCCGTTCGGGTGGGCGAATATGGCGAAGTTCGGAAAGCGCCGACTGACACATGTGGTCGCCCAACTGCTGCGCATGCCTTTCTGGACCCCGATCAGACTGATGCATGAGAACAGGGGCGTCGCGGGGGTCAACATGGGTCATCTCTGGGAATACGCGAGCCTGATTTCCGAGGAGATGTACGCGCTTCTGGGATTGTACGAAGCAGGCAAGATCACTCCCCACGTCGACCGAACGTTCGCGTTCGAAGACGCAGGAGAGGCCCACGCGTACATCGAAGATGGCAAGAACGTCGGGAAAGTACTAATCAGTCCGCAACTATGAAGGTCCGTGTGTGCTTTGTTTGCCTCGGCAATATTTGTCGGTCGCCAACCGCCGAGGCCACCATGCGGTGGCTGATCGAAGAAGAGTCACTCGTCGGTGCGATCGTCGTCGAAAGTGCCGGAACGGGCGGTTGGCATGTGGGAGATCCGCCTGATCTCCGCGCGAGGGCAGCGGCGAAGGACCGAGGAATCGATGTGCGTGGTCGCGCGCGGCAGTTTCTGGAGAGGGATTTCGGTAGGTTCGATTACGTGGTCGCCATGGACCGCGCCAATCGCGAAGATCTTCTGCGATTGGCACCCAACGAAGACGCTCGCGGCAAGGTCGTGTTGTTCCGCAGTTTTGACGACGATGCTCCTCCCAACGCCGAGGTGCCAGACCCCTACTACGGCGGCGAGGACGGGTTTGCGCATGTTCTCGAGATCTGTGAAGCGGCCGCCCGGGGCCTGCTTCGCCACCTCCGCGATCGACATGTTCTATGAACCCTGAGGTGCGTCGCGCGATCGCCCTAGAACTCGGTTCGACAGTTGCGCGCGTCCGCCCCGTGAGCGGCGGTGACATCAACGATGCATACGAGGTGGAGCTTGCCGAAGGCCAGATCGTCTTCGTGAAGACGCACGATACTGCGCCTTCGAGCATGTTCGCTGCCGAAGCCCATGGGCTGGACTGGCTCCGCATGGCAAGCAAGATTCGCCTTCCTCGAGTGCTTGGCGTGGGCCCAGGAAGCCCCGCGTACCTCGCGCTTGAATGGGTCGATCCTGCCCCCCGGGTTGGCGACTTCGATGAGATTCTCGGACGATCCCTTGCGGGATTGCATGGGCATGGGGCGAAGGCGTTCGGACTCGGTCGAGACAACTACATCGGTCGATTGCCCCAGAAGAATTCGCAGCGAGAGACGTGGTCCGAGTTCTATTGGACATGTCGACTCGAGCCGCAGATTCGCCTGGCACAGGACCGTGGGCGACTGAGCGAGCCGGTCCTGCGTTCTTTTGAGGTGTTGTCTCGGAACCTCGCCGATCGCGTGGGCCCGCCTGAGCCCCCGAGTCGTCTGCACGGTGATCTGTGGGCAGGTAACCTCCACGTGGACGATCGCGGGATGCCCTGCCTGGTCGACCCCGCTGCCTACGCCGGACACCGTGAGGTCGACCTCGCAATGATGAGGCTCTTTGGTGGATTCACGGAGCGCGTATTCGACGCGTATCATGAAGTCACGCCGCTCGCGCCGGGCGCAGCGTCGCGCGTGCCGCTCTACCAGCTCTATCCGTTGCTCGTGCACCTCAACCTGTTCGGCGGGAGCTATGCGCACTCGATCGAGCACGCGTTGACCACTTGCGTCTAGGACGCGACGACCCCTTCTTGACAGTCGAGGTACGTGGCCCAACGATTTGCTCGTGTCCGAACGCTATGCGCTTCTTCTTATCGACCACGGCAGCCGACGCACCGAGGCAAACGCGCTGATCGAGCGAGTCGCTGACCTGGTGCGAGCCCGCCTCCCCGCGGATCGAATCGTGGAGGCAGCCCACATGGAACTCGCGGAGCCGACCATCGCATGCGGCTTCGCGAAGTGTATCGAGAGAGGCGCCACGACAGTGGTCGCTCATCCGTTCATGTTGGCGCCTGGCCGCCACGTCATGGAGGACGTGCCACGCCTCTTGGCCGAAGCCGCTGCCGCCCATCCCGGCACGAAGTACGTCGTCGCGGGGCCGCTTGGCGCGCACCCATCGATCGCCGACGTGGTCCTCGACCGGTTCACCGAAGCACTCGAGGGCCCCTCTAAGGAATGAGTACGACCTTCCCGATCGTATTGCGCGAGGCGAGCGCATCGAGCGCATCTTTGGCATCACGAAGACTGTAGGTCTTCGACACGAGGGGCTTGATCTGACCCGCCGCCAGCATCTTGGAAAGGGCCTCTTGCGAGTCTCGGAGTATCTGCGGGTCCTTTTCGAAGTAGAGGCCCCAGTGGATGCCGACGAGAGAGAAGTTCTTGACGAGGACGCGATTCATGGCGGCCGTCGGGATCCGGCCGCTCGCGAAGCCAACGACGAGGAGACGACCTTCAAATGCGATGCACTTCGTCGACGCGTCGAACGTGTCGCCGCCCACGGGGTCATAGATGACGTCCGCCCCGCGGCCGTCGGTCAGCTCCTTGACCTTGGTGACCCAGTCGGCGTCACGATAATTGAGGGCGACATCTGCTCCGTTCTCGAGGATCAGATCGAGCTTCGCCTTTGTCCCCGCCGTGCCGATCACCCGGGCTCCGAGCGCGGCACCGATTTGAACGGCGGCGAGGCCCACCCCGCCCGCAGCCGCGTGGACGAGGAGCGTGTCCCCCTGCTGCAGGTTCGCACGGTGAACCAAGGCGACGTGCGAAGTCTGATACACCAACCCCGTCGCCGCCGCCTGCTCGAAAGAAACGCGGTCAGGGATCGAGAACACGCGCTCTTGAGGCGCCGCGATGACGGATGCGTAGGCTCCGTGCGAGAGGAGCGCGCTCACACGATCGCCTGGCGAAAAGCCGACAACACCTTCGCCGACCGCCTCGACGACGCCAGCAGCTTCTGCGCCGGGCGCAAAGGGCAGCTCGGGCTGAACTTGGTACTTTCCCTCGGTGATGAGGGTATCGAAGAAGTTGCAGCCGATCGCGTGAACGTCGATGCCAACTTCGCCTCGACCGATCTCTGGACGATCGGCCTCTTCCATTTCAAGCGCAGCAGGCCCGTCTAGGGTGCGCACGATCATCCGATACATGACCGGGCAGTGTGACTGGGAAACCGGGTCCCGACTAGGGGACCGCCCCAAAGCCTCGCCCTCCTGGTATCATCGCGAGGTGGACGGGAACAAGCGACGGCATACGTTGCCCGCTGGCGTGTTGCCAACGGGCACGCCGGACCACGCGGAGGACCTCGGGTCACACGTGCGCGCGAGGGCACCGTCTGCGTCGGAGGTGCCCCGTTCCGAGCTGGCGGTCGGTCCGCCTCCGCCGGTTCGTCGAGCCCGCGGGTTGGTGGACCAGCTGATCACGCTTGGCCCCGGAGAAACCGCGCCCTCGATTCGAACGCTCTTGCCACTCGGCAACTTCGCGCTCGAAGAGCTGAGTCGAAGCTTCCCTGGTCCGCTTTGGCGACCTTCTCTCGCAACCGATTCACGACTTCCGCGGCCCGAGGAAATCTCAGCGTCCGCGCAGGCATTGGTAGCGTTCGGCGCGGAGGCTGTCCCCTATCTTGCACGTCTCATGCGACACCCATCGAGCGACGTACGGTACTACGCAGTCGTCACCTGCGATAGCATTCGGGATGCCGACTTGGTGGGCCCGCTTGCACGCGTGGCGCTCGACGAGAACCGCGATTGCCGACGCGTCGCCCTGCATCTTCTGAGTAACTACCAACACGAGCCGCGCTACCGACTGGCTCTCGGGGCCCTTCGACAATCCGCCTCGGACAAGTCGGAGACTCTCGGGGCGAGGCGTCGCGCGATTTCCGCATTGACCCAACTCCGAGACGATTCATCGGCGTCGCTGTTCGTCGATCTCCTGGGAGACCCAGACCGTGGGATCGCGACTGCTTCACGAGTAGGGCTACGGGTGCTTACCGCCCATGATTTCGGATTCCTTCGGGAACCGTGGCTTCGATGGCTCGCCGAGCGCGGCCAAGAGATCCGCATTCAATGGCTAATCGAGGGCCTAGGCGATGCACGGGCGAACATTCGCTTGCTCGCCTCGCGAGAACTCTGGCGTCTTACGCGATTGCTCCAGCCACTCCCCGAAACTGCCGAGCGCGCTTCGTTCATCGAGGCGCAGCGCAACTACGAGCGCTGGTGGTCGAAACAACACCCCACTTGACCCTCCCCTAGAGAACACGCGCGAGCTCTCCTCGGAGAGAGTCGACGCCTTGGAACCGGAGGGCTTCGATGCCGGCAGCGCACGCGGCTTCGCAGTTGCTCTGACGATCGTCGATGAACAAGAGGTTGCCAGGCGGAATGTCCAGCTGATCCACGACGCAACGATAGGCGTCTGGGTCGGGCTTGCGAAACCCAGTACGACACGAGACGAAGGACCACTCGAGGTAGCGAGAAAGTCGGAGCTTGTCCTCGATGCGTCGATACCACGACGGATAATTCGAGAACACGTGCATCTCGCTTCCCGAGGCGTGGAGTTCGCGAAGCAGTTCCTCCATGCCGGGAAGCCAACGATAGGCGCCGACGACGGCTGTCATGAACGCGGACCGATCGAAGGGCCGTCGATCCAGGAAAAAGTCATCGAGGAACTGTTCTTCGGAGCGGGCGCCGACCTCGAACTCGACCCACGCCCGCGGGTGCTTGGCCTCGAGCATCGCATCGAATGACACCCCAAAAAACGCCGGCATCTCTGAGAAAAAGGGGTCGTGGACCAGCGTGCCCATGACGTCCCAAAGCAGCACCGGGCGACTCATCCAACCCGCTTTCGTTCGAGTCGGTGCCGCCTCAACTTGTCGAGGAACGTCGTCCGTTTGAGACCCAAGAGGCGAGCGGCCTCACTCTTGTTTCCGCCGGCTCGGTCAAGCGCCCGCAGCAGGAGGCGCTTCTCCACCTCCGCGTAGGTGCCGTCGAGCGCCGCCTCCTCGAGCTGACCGGGCCAAGCAAGCGGCGGTAGGTCCGACGGAGCGATGAGGTTGCCACGCGCGCGACTCACGGCGAACTCGAGGACGAAGTCGAGTTCGGCGAGATCCCCAGGCCAGTCGTGGGACACGAGGGTGTCAAGCGCTTCCTGGTCGATACCGATTGTGGGACGGGCGAGGACCCTACATGCGCGATCAATCGCGAAGAGCACGAGGGATGGTAAGTCCTCGCGGCGCTCGCGAAGTGAAGGAAGCGAGATCTCGCTCTCGCCGAAGCACGCAGCGAGCTTGGGCGAGAGTACGCCACGCCGACGAAGCTCGTGCAATGCAAGGCGGGAGGTTCCGATCACACGAACGCTCGGTGGATCGACCGCATGAGCGGCGGCAAGCCAGTGTGCGACTTGGGATTGGGTAGTCGAATCGAGAGACGGTAGATCGCGCAAGAAGAGCGTGCCGGTCGCAGCGGCTCGGATCCAGCCTCGTTGCCCGGGGCGATCGGTGCCGAAGAGAAGCTCAGAGATCACCTCAGGCGTTGCAGCTCCGCAGTCACCCATGACGAACGGCGCTTCCCATCGAGATCCGCGGTCATGAATGAACCGCGCGAGTGGCAGCGTGGACGACCCGCTCGGGGCGACCATCCACACAGGGTCCGCCACGGACGCAAGCTCGATTGCGCGCGTCTGCACGCGTCGCATCGAGGGGCTGTACGCGACGTGAAGCGAGTCGTCTTCGGCGAGTCGGCGACCAAGCACATCCTGCTGCCCACGGAGCTGTGTCAGTTCACCCTCGAGTAGCGAGATTCGGTCTTCGGCGTCGCGGCGGAGCGACGACAGCTCCTGAATGTGGCTCTCCGCGCGCCGTTGTGCGAGAGCCGACGCGAGACTGCCACCGAGCACTTCTCCGAGCTGCGACAGCGCTGCAACCTCCGCAACCGTGAGAGGCTCCGAACGCGGACCGAGCGGCAGCATCAGAAGCCCTTCAATCTGATCGAGGTAGCCGCAACGGACGATGACGCCTATCCCGGCCTCCTCCATCGATTCCACGAGTTCTCGAATGCCTGGCTCCCGGACGATCCGCGCTCTCAACGTGACTAGGTCGAGAACCGATGTGAGTAGGTCAAAGGCCGCACGCGTGTACACAGAAGGAAGTTCGCCCGAACGCACGTGAGGACGATCGCCGACCTCGAGTCGAATTCGCAGAGGGGGCTCGAGCGCATGGATCGCGAGCACGTCCGCTGGGTCATCCTCTTCGAGTCGAAACGGGACCAAGACTGCGGTGGCGATCGCCTCGAGGGAGACGCGACCGACTAGGTCACGACGCGCCGCGTCGGCTCGCTCGGCAAGGTCGCCGATCGATGTCCACACGGCTCGGCGGCTCAGTGCACGAACGGTCGCGAACGCAACCCACCATAGGATGCCCATCGCGATCGCGGCGGCACCAAATTGCGAAGGGCTATCATCGAGCTGCGCGGGGAAAAGCGTACCCGCCAGGAATACGATGAGGCACGCGGCGACGAATGCGACTCCGTTGCGGCGAAGCCCGCGCCGTTGAGGGTCTATCCACGCGAGGTGGCCCATCCAGAGGAGCGTCGCGATCGAAAACTCACCGCTTGCGGCCAGTGCCGGGTCGACCGGCACGGCCTGCATCGCAGCGAGCGCAGTTGCCAAAAGGATGAACCCGAGCGCGGCGAGGCTCCCTTCGAGCGCATGCCCGCGGCGGCGAAGCCGAACGAAGTGGAGGGCCCCGGCAGCGACCATCAAGACCGCCGAGGCAATCCCACACGCGAGCGGAGGAATCGGGGTCGCCGCGACCAACCCGAGCACGGTCGTCACGACTCCTGCGACGATCGCAGCGCGGGCCGAGGTTCGGAACGATCGAGGCAACACGAGGTCCAGCGTGATCTGCGCCGCAACCACCCAGGCGAAGCCGTACACCCACTGGAAGATCGAGATCTCGATGCCCGAGGAGACGACGGCAACTGCGAGCACCACGCCGAGTGCGGCGAGACGGCCTCCAGCGCGCGGGGGCGGCCCGAGGATCAACAGGACGGGCGACAACGCGAGGAGCAACGAACCCAAACCGAGGCCCCACGCATAGGGGGACGAGACGTGCAGCGATGCCCGGGCCGCGATGATATAGAGGACCGCCGTGGGGCCCAAGATGGAAAGAAGCCTCGTAGTGCGCACGATAGAGCTCGCCCTAGCCGTGCGAGTCTATCACCCGCCGCCCGCCTGACCAGAATCGGAGTGGTCGGGGCGCTGAAACATTCGGTTGCCCACTCGATCCCACCAGCGCCGATATTTCTGCTGCGCCGCATCCCGCTCGCGCTTCGCATGCCCGGGGTGATAGCCGAAGTACTCCTGGGTCAGGTGTTTCAGTTCCTCGCTGGCACGACGTCGGAGTCGCTCGTCGCCATGCATCAAGGCATCGATCAGCCATTCGACGCGATGATCGGCCTCGTGCTTGTCGTACCAGGCACGCCACTTCTTCTTGGAAGTGCCAAAGTCCTGGCAGCTCAGTCGAACCAGGCTCGCATGGGCCGCACGGATGACATCGACCGAGGGGCTGTCGAGCAGAGAGACCAAGAACTCGAAGGAATCGACGTCCCGAAGGCGACCCAGAGCCTCGATCGAGATGACCTGCGTGCCAAGGTTTCTTCCGTCGCGGGCCGCCGTGCGGAGCTGATCGATCAACGCGCCAAATTCGTCCTCGCATGCGTACAACACACTGAGGGCTCGATACGCGCCGGCCCGAACCCCGGCATCATCGTCGAACAGGCGTTTTCCGATCGCGGGCACGAGGTCTGGATGAACGAACTCCGACGCTACGAGCGTCGCATAGTAGCGCACCTCGGCCTCCGCATGTTCGAGAAGCGGAACGAGATACGGCACGGATCGCTGGCCTAGCGCGACGAGCGTTCGTCCCACTGGAGATACGTCGCGGCCAGCGGGAATCCGCGCGTAGGGCTCGTTGCGATCGAACCAGAGCCTCCCTGGGAACTCGCGAACGAGTGCAGGAAGCGCGGTTTCTCCGGCTGCCAGCAACGGAAGGATCACCATTTCGTCCTCGGGGCCGGCATCGCGGAGCGCTGCGATGAGATCCTCAACCTCGTCCCCGAAATCGACGATGACGCTCGGGAGTGGTTCAGAGTCGTCCGGAGGGGGAGCTGGAACCCAACCCCGAGAGTCCGACTGTTGAATGCTGGGGGGCGCAGAGCTTGGAGTGTGGGGCCCCAACGTGACGACATCGTGCGTGACAGCGCTTCCGTCGTTGTCGCGGCGCGGATCAGACGGAAGTGATCGGCCACGCGGCTGCGTTCGCGCCTCGTCGAGGCTCGGATCGGGCGCCGCCATCCAGTCGTCGTGAGAAGGCATGCGGGGGACCGGGGGAGCCGCGGGCCGGGAACTCGTCGGCTGCTGCGAAGCCCCAGAAGGCGGTCGTCTCGAGCCGCGACCAAGCACCTCCGCGGGACGAGGCGGCAGGCTATAGCGAGTCGAGTTGATGAACCCGGTCGTATCATGCGGGCGGCGGCCCGAACCTGGATCCGAGTCGCGAAACGTACCCGCCGGCACGGACACATCGCGCTCGGCGAGCGGGGGCGGCTCGGTGTCCGCAATCCCTACGGGAGCGGGAATCGAAGACTCGACGCGTGGATACGACCCCGAGACCTTCTTTCGTGGTGGCAGGGAGCTCCGTTTTCCGACGCCCGCGAAAGGCGTGACGTAGGGCACTGCGCCGGCATCGTCGCGGCTCAATGCTTCAGCAAGCGTGCGCATACGCGCGGTCATCTCGATGTCGTAGTGCTTCGCGAGGCCCGCTTCGATCCGAACAGAGCACGCCACCCGCTGCACCGGGTCAACGCCGAGTTCGAACGAAATCTCTCGCAGAATCGCGTCCGGGAGGGGTCGATCGACCGCCAGTACGATGGCGTCCTCGGCGCGCGTCAAGGGGATCAGGCGGTGCCGCACCGCGAACTCGCGCGGCAGCTCCCGGATGATTTCGACAGTGGCATCCATGACCTCGCTCCGCGTGGCCGGCATCAGTCCGTAGACGGCGGCACAATACGCACCCATCTCGTTCTCGAGGAGGCAGCCCAACTCGAGAAGCACCGAATCCAGGTTGCCACCCCGCATGACCTGCTGCTGGATGGCCTCCTGGACCCGATCGACCGAAACGAGCTGGTCCCGGACCAGAAGCGAGGCGAGCACCGACATCCCAGACGCTATGGTGGCGTCGGGTCGCCCGCCATGTCAACGCGCTTGTCCGAAAGCGTCCATGCGATCGGCGACCAGTGAGAGGGCTGCAGGGACCGCCGTTTCAACCCGTAAGACCAGCCTCCCGAGGCTGGCCACGGCGAAACCGCCCGACCGAAACGCAGCGATCTCGTCCTCGGTAAATCCCCCCTCAGGACCAATCGCGCACCAGCAATGCCGCGAGGTGGCTTCGAGCGTACCCATGCGACGGCTGGCCCGGGCCCCGAAGACAATGCCGTGAGCGTCGGCAGGAAGACGCCCAACCCAGTGCAGGTAGGCTTCGGGGGGATGGATGATGGGCACGTTCCCGCGCTCGCATTGGGCCGCCGCCTCCTGCGCGATGCGCTCGAGGCGGTCGAGCTTGGCCGGCACGCGTCCCTCCGGCCACGTCGGTACCGTTCGCGCCGTCCGAATCAGCGCGATCTCATCAACCCCGAGCTCGGTCGCCATGCGGACGCAGTCGTCGATCTTCGACCCCTTCGGAATCGCGAGAAGCAACACGAGATGGGTGTGACGACGGGTGGGTTCATGGGCCGCCTCCACGCGGCAGAGGACTTTGGCCGGTTCGATCGACTCCAGACATCCCACCGCTTCACGGCCGTCACCATCAAACAGGATCAGCGAGTCGCCCGGACGCATTCTAAGGACGTGCACGTGGCGGGCGGGCGGCCCGGTGAGTTCCACGAAGCCGCCGCTTTGCGGAAGTTTCGCGACGTAGATCCGCCTCGTAGTCACTCGCCTTCCCCCAGGAGCACGAACGCCAGCCACTCGTTCTCCGCCAACGTCTCGACGATGCGCGCGCGGCCGAACGCGTCGACAATGGCGTCGTGCTCTTCGCGCAGAATCCCGCTGAGCACCAGCAATCCACCCGGCGCGCAACGAGCGCGCAACGCCTCCGGCATCTCCACGAGCACGCGTGTTTCGATGTTTGCGACAACCACATCGTACCGTTCATCCACGCCCTCGAGTGGCGTGGTCGACACATCGCAGCTCCTGTCCACCGCATTGCGTGTCGCGTTGCGACGGGCGACGGTGACCGCGTCGTCGTCGACGTCGATACCGCGCGCGAAGGCTGCGCCCAGCTTGATCGCAGCGATCGAGAGAATGCCACTGCCGCATCCGACATCGAGCACCCGCTCCCCTCCACGAATACGCTGGTCGAGCGCACTCAACACGAGGCGCGTGGTTTCATGATCGCCGCTGCCGAACGCGTTCTCGGGATCGATGGTGATGATCACCCGATCTCCGACATCTCGCGCCGGCTCCCACGAAGGTTGGAGCAACACACGGGTGCCAATCCGTTGCGGACCGAATCCGCGGCGCCACTCCACCGCCCAGTCCTGATGGTCGACGAAGCACAGCTCCGCGTCGACCTCGGCACCGAGGGCGGCAACCGCGGCTGCGGCCTTCGACTCGTCGTCAAAGGATGCGGTGAGCGTGGTACGCCCAGGATCCGTGCCGCGCACGATCGTGGTCTGATCGTGTTGTTCGAGTCCGGTCGCACCGAGTTCCCAGAGCCTTAGCCCGATCATCTCCACTTGATCGGCCGGCAAGAACACACGCACGAACGGATGGCGTCGAGAGTTACTCATCGGACCTCCACGAGGCGAGCGGACACGTAGATGACCAGAAAGAGGACCCAGGTGAGAGGGCCGAGGCGATTGCCACCCCGCCAGGCGACCAGCGGAGTCGCAACCGGGATGAGGAACCCCAGGTAGCGCCAGGGAGTGCCAAGCGGGCCGGTCAGCACCCGCCAGGCCATCAGGAGGGGCGTAAATAGGAGGGCCGCGCCGGAGACAGACCCAAGCGCGAGCAACCAGAGATCCACGCCCACCTTCTAGCCCATTGCTGTCCTGAATCGACATCCTTTCGCATGTTGGTGGTCGCGCGAAAAACGCCCCGGAGGCACCCGACGGCAAGGTAATTGTCTCGTGTTTTCGGGATCTAAGGGGAGTGTGAAAATGTGCGTTGGCCTACAGATCGGCTGTTCTGTGTTTACCGCACGGCTTGGCCCAGGGTAACCTCCTTGCTCTTCGCCCTGCCCCGGGCGTGTTGCCCCCGTCAGAAAGGACCCACCGTGCCCGATCGCAAGCTGGCTTTAATGCTGATGCTTACTGCCGCCCTTCTCGTCGGGGGCTGCAACGAAACGTCCGACCCATGCTCCTCCGCGCTGCTTATCGATCTCGATATCTCGAGTGAGGTGACGATCGACGTCGAGGGGCTCGACCTCGTGATCAACGAGGTGCTGTGGACGATTACCGGAGACGGTATGGATCCGATGATGGGGACGATCGACACGAGCGATCCGAACGCAACACCGTCAGTCGAAGTTTTTGGTCTTCCACCCGCCGAGGAATACCTCATCGAGCTGGAGGCAACGTCCGAAGACGGAGAAACGACATGCCGGGGCTCCGCGAACTTCGACGTCACAGTGGGCGTCGCCACCGAGGTGGGCGTTCTTCTCCGATGTTCCGTTGGCCAGCGGTTCGGCGCCGTTCGCGCGGATGGCTGGTTCAACGTGTGCGCGGAGCTTACCAAGGCGGTCGTCGCGCCGCTGCAGACGTCAATCGGAAACGCGATCATCGTGAGTTCCCAGGCGGAAGACCACGAAGGCGATGACATCGAGTACCTTTGGACGGCCGACAACGGGACGTTCGCGAACCCGACGGCCGCATCGACCTTCTACACGTGTGAAGAAACCGGAACGCACGAACTCACGATCACCGTATCGGATGATGACTTCATGCACTGCATGGATAGCTGGACGGTCGAGGTGACGTGTGTCGAACACGGCGGCATGGGCGGTTCCGGCGGTTCCGGAAATACCGCCGGGGGCGGCGGCTCAGGCGGCTCCGGGAACAGCGCCGGCTCAGGCGGTACGGGTGGCTCCGGGAACAGCGCCGGTTCAGGCGGCACGGGCGGCTCCGGGAACAGCGCCGGCTCAGGCGGC
>JBATTM010000411.1:0-3170 GCA_049670545.1 Polyangiales bacterium | reverse complement strand
CACACACCCCGCGCAGCAGCGGCTTGCTCTCGAGGAGCTCGTGCTGTGGGAGCTCGCACTTCGCCTCAGGCGCGCCCGAGAACCTGCCGCGAACGCACGAGGATTCTCCATGGAGCCCCACGTGGGTCGCGCCCGCACCGCGTTCCCGTTCGATCTCACCGATGCTCAGGACGCCGCGATCGAGACACTCGCCGAGGGGCTTTCGCAAGAGGAACCCATGCGTTGTCTTCTGCAGGGAGATGTGGGGTGTGGCAAGACCGCAGTGGCGCTCGTGGCGTGTGCACAGGTCGTGGGCGGCGGTGCCCAGGCTGCTCTGCTTGCCCCGACAGAGCTCCTCGCCGACCAGCATGCCGCCAGTCTCGAGCCCATCGCGAATCGCCTGGGGCTCCGGATCGGGGTCTTCACGGGTGCGCTCCCGAAACACGAGCGGCGCGCGATGCTGGATCGCATGTCGACCGGCGCAGTCGATCTGGTGATCGGAACCCACGCGCTCTTGAGCGGCGAGGTTCAATTCGCCGACCTTGGACTCCTCGTCGTCGACGAGCAACACCGGTTCGGAGTGGCACAACGCCTGCGCCTTGGCAGTCGAGGGTCGACACAGCAGCCTCACTTGATCGTGATGACTGCAACCCCCATTCCACGAAGTCTCGCGCTCGTGCTCTATGCGGACCTCGACCTGGTGACCATCGACGCCAAGCCCCCAGGTCGATTGGCAGTGACCACGCGGATGTTCTCGCGTCATGACCGCAGCAAACTTCTCCGTCAGATCGAGCGCGCCCTCGAAGCTGGTGGGCGTGCGTTCGTCGTGTGTCCGGCCATCTCTTCGTCGGACGACGTGGTTGGCGTCGACGCGTTGGCTGATGAACTCCGCGCGCACTTCGGGAGCCGCGTGGTCGGGCGTATTCACGGGAAGCTATCCGGAGACGAGCGACGCACGGAGATGCGTGAGTTCGCGAAGGGCGACGTCCGTGTGTTGGTCGGAACTACCGTGCTCGAGGTGGGCGTCGATGTTCCGGACGCCAACTTGATGATCATCGAACAGGCCGATCGTTTCGGGTTGGCCCAACTCCATCAGCTGCGTGGTCGGGTAGGGCGCGGCGGCCAAAAGAGTGCTTGTCTGCTCGCGTATTCGGCGCCCCTCAGCGAGGAGGCCGAAGGCCGATTGAAGGTACTCTGCGACACTGATGATGGCTTCCGGCTGGCCGAAGCGGACCTTGCAATTCGAGGTCCAGGTCACCTTTTCGGGTACCGTCAGTCTGGGGCCAGCGGGCTCCAGTTCGCGAATCTAGGCGATACCGGCCTGCTGGATCGTGCGGCGGCGCTCGCTGCACGCATGACCGAGGACGACCCCCAGCTGGAAGCGCCACACCATGAAGTCGCCCGGGCTGCGGTCTCCCGGTGGGAGCGGTTCGCTGCAGTCCGAGAAGAGGCCGGGTGACCCGATCTCCGGGCTCGTCGGCTTCTTGACGCCCCCATGCGACACAGGTAGTCCGTGAACTATGGCCCTGGTTCACCACGTCCAGCGCGAAGTCACGCTCAAGGTGGTCTACTATGGGGCGGGCCTCGGAGGAAAGACCACCAGCCTCGAGGCGATCCACGACCGCACGCGCCCAAGCCGCCGCGGCAAGTTGGTATCGGTCAACACCGAGGCTGAGCGGACACTGTTCCTCGACTTCCTGCCGCTCGAGCTCGGCTGCTTTCGTGGTTACGATTATCGTCTGCATTTGGTCTCGGTGCCGGGCCAAATCGCCCAAGACGCCACGCGACAGGTCGTCCTGCGTCATTGCGATGGAGTCGTTCTGGTCGTCGACAGTCAAGTGGCGGCTGCAGAGGGCAACGCCTTCAGCATCCGAAACCTCGACTACAACCTGCGCCTGCACGATGTCGATCCGGAACTCGTTCCGATGGTGGTCCAGTACAACAAGCGCGACCTCGTCGGCGCGATGAACCTAGATGAACTCCGCGAGACACTGGGCGTGCCGGAAGGTGTCATTGAGGTCGAGTCTTCGGCGCGCGAGGGGTGGGGCGTGTTCGACGCGCTCAAATCGATCGTGCGTCAATGCATGCAGCAACTTGGTGACCCGCGGCGCCAGCCAGAGGGCCGTGTCCCCTGCCTGCTCGACGAGCCTCGCGGCCGCTTCTACCCAAGCGGCCCGGTGTCGATGATCCACGCGCTCCGTCCCGACGAAGAGCTGGAGCCGGGGCAGGCGCAAGAAGCCTAATGGCCTCGTCGCCCGATGGCGCGCACGTCGGGCGCGTGAACTCGCCAGCCCCGACGATTGAGGTGCTTCCGGTGCGAACGCCCACGTTGCCGCCCGCAACCCAGACGAACACGTTCCTGGTAGGGACCGGAGAAGCGGTATTGATCGAGCCAGCGACTCCGTATGAAGACGAACTCGACGTCATGGTCGATTGGGTACAGGCGGCGCGTGGCCGCGGTATCGAGCCCATCGCCATCCTGGCCACCCATCACCACCCAGACCACGTCGGTGGTGCCACCGTGCTGAAGGCTCGCTTGGGGCTACCACTTTGGGGTCACGCGATGACCGCCCAGCGCCTCGAGGGCTACGTCGAGCTCGACCGCCTGCTCGAAGACGACGAGCGCATCGATCTCGAGGGCCCCACCAGCACTTCCTTGACGGCGATGCACACACCCGGCCACGCGCCAGGGCATCTCTGTTTCACCGATGAGGCGAGCCAGATCATGATCGCGGGCGACATGGTGGCCTCGATCGGCACGATCATCGTCGAGCCGAACGACGGCGATATGATCCTGTATCTCGATTCCCTTCGCCGAATGGCGGCGCACGCGCCCGCGGGGCTCCTCCCAGCGCACGGGGGATTGATCGAGGATCCGCAATCGATCCTCGCGTTCTACGTCGCGCATCGACTGATGCGTGAAGGGAAGGTGTTCGCCGCACTTCAGAAATACGGGGCGCCCGCCCGGCCCTCCGACATCGTTGCCGACGCGTACGCAGATACGCCGCAAGCATTGTGGCCGCTCGCACTACGCTCGATCGAAGCGCACCTGATCAAGCTCGAGCGCGACGGACGTGCTCAGGCGGTCGGAGACCGATGGCGTGCGTCAGACGATTGAGTTGAGCGACCAGTCGTATCGGTGATAGTCGAACGCGAACTGGGCGTTTTCTGCTTTTTGCAACGCGTCGCGG